>CAXMSR010000032.1:0-9778 GCA_964195725.1 uncultured Kiloniellaceae bacterium
AAATTGTGCCTAAGAAGACCAAACTTACCCACATAAAACCTGACAAAATATAACTCGGCCCTTAGAACCCCCCATTTAATAAGGCTTAGAGAATACTGACGAATCCTAAATATAAAGGATTCGACTTCAAATCCGGTGGACGGCGTCAATAGCGTCGTCGGTGGGTTCGATTCCCATCCACTTCCGCCATCAATAATAACGGGGAGTTACGCGACATGCGTAACCCCTCTTGCTTTTCTCGCTTCTCTCAAGATTTCAAATTTGCAAACATTTTGCAAACATACTCAACAGGATGCTCCGGGACAAACCGCGCTCAGAAGTGCCTAACCAGCATCACCATTGGGCTGCTTGGTCGCCCCGAATGCTCTGTCGATCTTGTCGGCAGCCTCTTTCTGCATACCCGGCATCACATGACTATACATATCCATGGTGATCGCTATGCTTGAATGCCCCAGACGCTCACTGACTGCTTTCGGATGAACATTATCCAGCAGCAACTGTGTGATCTTCCCCGGATTCAGTGGACGCAGAGTTAGGCCGCGCTCTACCCAAGGGGGCTCAGTGTGCCTTGGCAGTGCGGTAAAACTTTGAGGTAAGTGCATATTCTGTTATCCTAGTAAGAGGAAAATTAATTTCATCGAGATTCTACCCGTATTTTGACAAGACTCGCACTGTACGGGCGTGGATTTTGTTACGAAGAGGGGCCACAACAAGGTTGTGGCCTCATTTCAGTCAAGGGAGCTATCTTGGATTCATCAGCAAAGACTTCAACTGAACCGATTGCCGTCGGCGGCGCGGTGCAGGCTAAATGCGGAAAGTGCAAAGCAGAGACCAAGCACACCATTCTAGCCCTGGTGGACGAAGCGCCTTCCAAAGTGCGCTGCACCATCTGCGAGAGCGACCACAAGTTTCGCAAACCCGCAAAGCCCCGTGCACCCAAAAAACCGAAGGTGCCCAAGGAAAATCCTGAAGTAGTGCTGTGGGCAAAGCTCTCCCCCAAGTGGGACACGTCCAAAGCCACCGCCTACTCCATGAAGAAATCGTATGAGAAGAGCGACATCATCAAACAAAAATCATTCGGCGTAGGCCAGGTCCAGCAGATTCTAGGGACAAAGAAGATGAGCGTACTCTTTGAGGTCGGCATCAAACTCATGGTCTGCTCCCAGTAGCCAACCACGGCGCTGCGTAGAAGCAAGCCGAAAGTAAGCCAATGCCTTGCAGCTTCTTGTAAAAACCCCGGAAGGCCCGATCACGCCAAGTGAATCGGGCCTTTTGATTGTGCCGGAGTTTTTTGTGGGAAAACGCACCTGACGCCGCTTTAAGGCGCGCTGCACCAAAGATTTTATGGACGGGGGCGCCCCGGTTGCAGCCTGTGGATTTCAAGCTGAGCCGGGTTGCGCTATACTCTTTGGCTGTACGCCACTCTGTACGCTAAATTGTACAGTAACAGCTTCACAATACGCTCACGCGTGGGCGAGCCCCATCACCCGGCCCGCCCACTTGTTTCTTTACGGCTTTGCGCGCCAGCTACCGGATCGCAGCCCTGCATACTTTTGAAAGACAGACCACGATGAAAAAAGACGAGAAGAAAAAAGATACAATAACCACCTTCGCCGAGCTCAACCTAAGCCCGGCCATCATGAAGGCGCTCGACACAGTGGGCTACGAAGTCCCGACCCCCATCCAGGCGGAGACTATCCCGCCGCTGCTTATGGGCCGCGACCTTATCGGCCAGGCACAGACGGGCACCGGCAAGACGTGCGCCTTCGCCCTGCCGATGCTGGAGCGGATCGACCCCAAAAAGAGGGTGCTTCAGGGGCTGGTTCTCGCCCCCACCCGCGAGCTCGCCATCCAGGTGGCCGAGGCGTTTCACACCTATTCAAAACACATGGGCGGCGTCAAGGTGATGCCCATCTACGGCGGCCAGCCCTTCGAGACCCAACTACGGGCACTTCGCCACGGCGCGCATATCATAGTGAGCACCCCCGGCAGGCTGATGGATCACATGCGCCGACGAACGATCAAGCTCGACGACATCACCACCGTAGTGCTCGACGAAGCCGACGAGATGCTCCGTATGGGGTTTGCCGACGACGTAGAGGTGATACTGGGCGAGACCCCCAAAGAGCGGCAAACTGCACTCTTTACCGCCACCATGCCGCCCAAGATCCGCTCAATCGCAAAGAACTACCTCAACGACCCAATCTCCATCGAGGTCGCACAAAAATCCCTCACCGTGCCCACCGTCGAACAATTCTACCTCAACGTCTCCGAGAACCAGAAGCTCGACGCGTTAACAAGGCTGATGGGCTCGCTTGAAACAGACTCGGTGTTGATCTTCACCCGCACCAAAAACGGCTCGACCGAAGTCGCGGCAAAGCTCCAGGCGCGCGGCATAGCCGCCGAGGCCCTAAACGGCGACATGAACCAGTCGCAGCGCGAGCAGCTTATTCGCCGCCTACGCAAACGCCTGGTGGACGTGGTTGTCGCCACCGATGTAGCGGCGCGCGGCCTCGACGTCGAACACATCAGCCACGTCATCAACTACAACATCCCCTGGGACGTCGAGTCTTTTGTCCACCGCATAGGCCGCACCGGCCGCGCCGGGCGCACCGGCGTCGCCATCCTCTTCGTCACCCCGCGCGAACGCGGGATGCTGCGCGACATCGAGCGCTACACGAAAAAGAAGATGTCCCCCATGAAGTTCCCCACCCGCGCAGACGTAGCAGCGCGCACCGTGGCGCTCTTCAAAGAATCGCTGACCCAGTCGCTGACGCAAAAGGGGCTGGACATCTACCTGAGCCTCGTTGAAGAGATGGCGAGCGAGAGCGGCCATGACATGGCCGAGATAGCCGCAGCCGCCGTGCGCGTTGCCATGGGCGACAAGAAGATCGAAGTGTCGCTCGAGCCCAAATCCAACCAGGTGCCCAAACCAGAGGGGGGCATGGCGAGGCTCTTTATCTCCGAAGGGAGCAAAGCGGGGGTGCGCCCCGCCGACATAGTGGGCGCGATAACAAATGAGGCCGGAGTGCCGGGCTACGAGATCGGCACCGTCGACATCTACGAGCGGTTCACCTTCGTCGAGGTACCCGAACACTACTGCGAGGCGATACTGAAGGCGATGTCCAAGACCTCGCTTCGGGGCAAGCCCGCCACGATCAAACGCGCCACCCCCAAACACGAAGAAAAATCGGGAGCCCCCGCCAAGGTACGCGCGCGCAGGCCCGACGTGGATAAATCGAAGAACAAAAAAATTCTCCGCAAAGCGAAGAAAAAAACCAAAGCAAATAATAAGGATAAGGGCCCAAAGAGCGAAACCTGAGCCTTTTCCTGCCTGCCGCAATAAAAAAGGGCTTATCCCATACCGGGGTAAGCCCTTTTTGCGTTGTATATAGATGGCCTGGGAGCCAATCGCTTGTCTCTATCCGGCGGTCTCGCTGAAGGTGGCGTCTTCATTTCTGTCGGCCAGAAAGCGCACCGCCCATTCGGAGACGAAGAGCACTACCGGCCTGCCCTCGCGGTCCTCGGCCCACCGGGTGGTCTCCGAGCGGTTGATGGCGGCGGGGCTTAGCCCCGTGCCGCCCACCCAGCGCGCCGTCTGGTAGGGCAGGATATCGAGGGTGACGACCACGCCGTATTCGTGCTCCAACCGGTACTGCAACACTTCGAACTGGAGCTTTCCCACCGCACCCACGATGGGGTCGCTGTCGCCGTGGGGTTCGGTAAAAAGCTGAATAGCCCCCTCTTCGCAGAGCTGCGTCAGCCCTTTTTGGCGCTGCTTTGATTTCAGGGCGTTTTTGAGCCGCACCTTGGCAAAGTGCTCCGGCACAAAGTGGGGCACGCCCTCAAGCTTTATCTTGCCGTCGCTACACAGGGTGTCGCCTATGCACAGGGTGCCGCGATCGTGTATGCCCACCACATCGCCGGGAAAGGCGTCCTCTACGTGCGCTCGGTCCTGGGCCATGAACTGCAGGGGCAGCGCCAGCGTTATGTCGCGCCCAAGGCGCATGTTTCGCACCTTCATTCCCTTCGTGAAGTGACCGGAGACGACGCGGATAAAGGCGATGCGGTCACGGTGCTGGGGGTTCATGTTCGCCTGAATCTTGAAGACGAATCCTGAAAAGCGCGGATCTTCCGGGCTGATCATGCCATCTTCGGTGGGGCGCGGCGAGGGCGGGGGGGCCATCTTCAGATAATCGCGGAGAAAGGGCTCTACGCCGAAATTTTTCATCGCCGAACCGAAAAACACGGGCGTCAGGTCCCCCGCCATCACCCGCTTCATGTCCAGCTCTTCACCGGCACCCTCAAGAAGGCCGACCTCGTCGAGAAAGTTCTGGTAGTCAACGGTGCTCATCAGGTCGCTGATTAACGGGTCGTCCGCACCCATTACCTCGCTCGCCGCCCGCACCTGGCCGTGGTCGGTTCCGCTGTAGAGGTATACCTCTTTTCGCAGAATGTCGTAGATGCCCCGAAAGCGGTTGCCCATCCCCAGCGGCCAGTTCACCGGACAGGCGGCGATCCCCAGCACGTCCTCGATCTCGGCTAGAAGGTCCAGCGGGTTTAGCCCCTCGCGGTCGAGCTTGTTGACGAAAGTGAAAATGGGAATCTTCCTGAGGCTACAGACCTTGAAGAGCTTTTTGGTCTGCGCTTCCACGCCCTTGGCGCAGTCGATGAGCATAACGGCGGCATCGGCGGCGGTGAGCGTGCGGTAGGTGTCCTCCGAGAAATCCTGATGGCCCGGCGTGTCCAGCACGTTGATCTTGCGGTTTTCGTACTCAAACTGCATCACCGACGAGGTGACCGAGATGCCGCGCTGCTTTTCAAGCTCCATCCAGTCGCTTGTGGCGTGGCGCGACGCGCGGCGGGCCTTGACCGCACCGGCCTGATTGATCGCCCCGCCGTAGAGCAGGAGCTTCTCGGTCAGGGTGGTTTTTCCGGCATCGGGGTGTGAGATAATCGCGAAGGTTCGCCGACGGAGAATCTCTTCGGTTAATTTAGCAGTTGAAATGCTCATGGGTGTCCGCTGTCATAAAAAGTAAAATAGGCTGTGCAGATTAGATAAATTCGCCAAAAGAGTCCAGCGGTAACGGGGATATTTGGAAAAAAGAGGCCTCGGCGCGCCTTGCCGGTTCGCAAATCCATTGAAAAGAACCCCTTTACTGTTAAAGTTGTCAAGCAAGCGGCTCCACGTCCATACAATCCACATTTCTAAAAACAAGCGCAGTTCCCAGCAGAGGGTAAACATGTTGAAAACCAGAATAACCGAGCTCTTCGGCGTAGCTCATCCCATAGTGCAGGGCGGGCTTATGTGGGTAGCCAACGCCGAGCTGACCTCTGCCGTCGCCGAGGCCGGGGCGATGGGGTTTATGACCGCGCTTAGCTGCCCCAGCGCCGACGGGCTGCGAGAAGAGATCCGGCGCTGCCGGGAGATGACCGACAAACCTTTCGGGATCAACCTGACTTTTCTGCCCTCGCTTCGTTCTATCGACTACCCCGCCTATCTGGAGGTATGCGCCGCCGAGTCCATCCGCTTCATCGAGACTGCGGGCCGCAGCCCCGAGCCCTACATGGCGCGCATGAAAGAGTGCGGCATGAAGGTGATCCACAAGTGTACCTCTATCCGCCACGCCGTAAAGGCGCAAGCGATAGGGTGCGACGCCGTCAGCATCGACGGCTTTGAATGCGCGGGCCACCCTGGAGAAGACGACGTCACCTCGCTAGTCCTCGTCCCCCTGGCTGCCGACGCCCTTCAAATCCCCGTGATCGCCTCAGGCGGCTTTGCCGACGGCAGGGGGCTGGCGGCGGCGCTGGCACTTGGGGCCGAAGGGGTCAACATGGGCACGCGCTTTGTCGCCACCCGCGAGGCCACCGTACACCGGGCGCTCAAACAAGCGCTGGTCGATCACTGCGAAACCGACACGCGCCTCATCATGCGCACACTTAGAAACACCGAACGCGTGCTGGTCTCAAAAACCGTCAAAAAAGTGCTGGAGCTAGAAGGGCGAGGCAACGCGACGATCGCAGAGCTGGCCCCCTACCTCTCCGGAATAAAAGGCAAAGCTGAAGTCCTTGAAAAAGGCAATATCGACGCGGGCGCGTTTGCTGCGGGGCAGTGCATGGGGTTGATCCGCGACATCCCAAGCGTGGCCGAGCTGATAAGCCGCATGGTGCAGGAGGCTGAAGGGGCGCTCGACAGGTATCGCCATTAGCTGCTGACAACTGCCGTTAGCTGCTAACCGACAGCTCCAGCCCGACCGGGCTTTTCAGGTCAAGCCTTCGGGCCCTTTTGCCCCCTTGTCTTGGCCGCAGCTTGCGCAGATAATAAACACAACCAATTGACTCACACTTGCCGGGGCGTTTGCCTCAACACCTGAAAGGGGCCCGGATGAACCGCGACGAAGCTATTGCCACCCTGACCGCAGACCTGATCTGCGGCAAAATCGCCCCTTGGAGCGCCGAGTACGCGGCGGCCAAGCTGGGGGTCGCCTCTCCCGACAACATAACCGTGGGCGCCATCGCGCGGCGGGGTTTTGTCGAGCACAAAAGCGGCGTGAAGCTTAATCACCTGACGCTTCTGGACAAGCCCTATCTGCTGGAATACGACTGCCCCAAGGACGCCACCCACTGGATGCTCGCCAGCGACGACGAAGACCGGGTATGTTCGCTCTGCGGCAGCGCCCTTGTGCCACGCGTAAAAGACGGCGTCCCCTCGGCGCTGCCCCTGGTGCAAAACTATATCGGCGGCACCGAGGACTATTACAGCTACGCAGGCGAGGTGTCGGTGGCGGGTGATGTTGAGGCACACTTTCAAAACGTGCTCTGCTACGGCCCCGGCGTGGGCCACATCGGCGTAGGCGTAGGCTGCTTTCAGCTGCATAAAATAGGCGGCCCCATCGAGGTGAAGGTGGCCGAACACGGCAGAGCCGTGCGCAACCTGGCGTTCGTCTTCGACACCGAGGCCGCGCGCGAACGCGCCCAGGCGCTGATAAAGGCCAACCTTGAGCAGATCATCGCCGAGATGAAGGCGAGTTTTCTCGACGAGTTCGACGGCGAGGTCTACGAAGTCGATTATCTTCACAAGCAGCACCACGGCGACCGCATCCTCCACTGCTCGTTCTACACCCGCTTTGGCGAGTATCGCGGCCACGGCTGCACCTCCAAGGCCACCGGCATCGCCAAGAACTACATCGACAAGATGCTGGGTGAAGAAGGCGTCGTCCCCCGATTATCGGTTATCGGCATGCGCAGCGACGGCGACCTGAAGCCCTCGCCCCGAAACCGCCGTGGCCGCTACGTCTCGGCGCTCCAGCGCATCCCCGTCGAGGTCTACGAGAAAAAAATCGGCCGCTCCATCGACGATTTTCTCTCCTACATCGAACTCGACCGCCAAGGGGTGCTGGAAGAGACCGGCTGGCCCGCCTACACCGGCATGGGCGGCGAAATAGTCCCCGCCTTCTACCGCACCTTCAAGTGCAACCCGCGCCCCGAGATCGTGAGCTGCTACCAGAAGGTCTGGGCCGAGATTCGCGGCACCGATCTGGTCTTCGGCGTCGAGCTGCCCAACGTCGAGGTCGGCATGGTCTCCG
This sequence comes from uncultured Kiloniellaceae bacterium, assembly GCA_964195725.1. Taxonomy (GTDB): domain Bacteria; phylum Desulfobacterota; class Deferrisomatia; order Deferrisomatales; family BM512; genus CAXMSR01. The sequence goes on from CAXMSR010000032.1 coordinate 7,587, forward strand.
GCCCCGAGGGGCTGGTGCCCCCCATAGGCCGCGAGGCGCTAAAGGTCTGCGGCATCCGAAACGCCAAGGAGTACGCGGCGGCGCTGGCGGCGGTGACGCTGGGCGGCGAGTTCAACTTCGCCACCCTGCATCTGCGCGAAAAACTCTACACGGGGCGCTAAACGCTTGAGGGAATAGACATGGACAAACTGGAAACCCGTTATTGTAGAGCCTGTGCCCTGAAAGCTTTTGCCGATTGGAAGGGGGTGCCGCCCAAAGACGTGCTCCCGCTGCTACCAAGGCTGGCAGGTGGGAAGTGCCAAAGGTGCGCGGGTACGCAGAGCATCGTATCGGGCGACATCGCCTGGCTGGACCACCACGGCAAAGAGGGCACTGGCACTGGCACCGGCACCAGCTACTTGAGTCTCGGCGAGCCCGCTCACGCAAACGGGCGGGGGCTGCCTTATTTTTCAGAGATGCGCTGCCCCAAATGCCAGCAACGCTCCATCGTCTCTGAAATGAACCTCGCGGACGGGACGACCGAATACAAATGCAATTGCCAACTGTGCGGGGTTTTGGACATCGCTTCAAGCGGCGGGTTAAACGTCGCTTGACGCTGCAACCAAAGAGAGGGCGACACCGCAGCGGTGTCGCCCTCTCTTTTTATGGTGTATACGGCGCTCTAGGGCGGGCAGCTGCCGCAGGAGGACCGAAAGAGGTTGGTGGACAGATAGCGATCCCCACGGTCGGGGAGGATGGTGACGACCACCCCTTCGTCAAGTTCGTTTGCCACTTTTACCGAGGCGGCCAGCGCCGCGCCGCTGGACATGCCGACAAAGAGCCCCTCTTTCGTGGCTAAAAGCCGCGCCGTCTCGAAGGCTTCGTCGTCTTCAATCGGCAGGTGAAGGTCGATCTTCGTGGGGTCGTAGATGGCGGGGACGATCGCCTCTTGCATGTTTTTCAGCCCCTGTATTTTGTGGCCGGGCAGCGGCTCGGCGGCGACGATTTGCACGGCTTCGGACTGCTCTTTGAGATAACGCCCGGCACCCATGATGGTGCCCGAGGTGCCCAGCCCGGCGACAAAGGCGGTGACCTTTCCGCCCGTCTGCTCCCAAATTTCGGGGCCGGTGGTCTCGTAGTGGGCCAGCACGTTGGCCTCGTTGGCGAACTGGTTGGGCATATAGTAGGTGTCGGGGTCTTCGGCGATGATCTTGTGCGCCAACCGTATCGCGCCGTCGGTGGCCTCGCAGGCGGGGGAGAGGACAATGTCGGCCCCATACGCCTCCAGGATCGCCCGGCGCTCTACCGAGACGCAGCCGGGCATCACCAATTTCACCTTGTAGCCCCTGGCGACGCCGATCATCGCCAGGGCGATGCCGGTGTTGCCCGAGGTGGCTTCCAGGATCGTCTTGCCGCCCGCCAGCTCCCCTTTTTTCTGCGCTTCGCGAATCATATACCAGGCGGCGCGGTCTTTAACCGAGCCGCCCACGTTGTTGCCCTCGATCTTGGCGAGGATCGTCACGCGCGGGTTATCACAGAAGTTGCGTATCCTTACGAGCGGGGTCTTGCCGATAGCCCCGGTCAGCTCAGCCGGTATCTCACTCACTTTAGCTCCTTCATAACGTTTTCAGCGCAGCGCAGTGGTGCGTATCTCTACCCATTTTTTAAGTTTTTCAAATCTCTTCGGCCCGATGCCGGACACTTGCAAAAACTGCTCGTAGCTCTCAAAACCGCCCAACCGCTCCCGCGTTTGCATGATCGAGCTAGCGGTGCGTTTGCCCACGAAGGGCAGCGCGCGCCAGTCCTCTTCGGTGGCGGCGTTGGCGTCGAGTTTGCGAGAGAAGAGGAGCCCCTCCCAGCCGCTTGCATTTTCAGGGGCGGGGGCTGATTGAATGATGTATACGGCGGTGTTTGGCGTGCCTAAGCGCAGCCCCTCGTAGCGCGCGAGCCCGTGCGCGCCAAGGGCGAGAATTCCCGTTACCACCAGCCCCAGCGCGGTGGAACCTCCCCCCGGTTTTTTCACTGCAACGCTTTTTCTTCGTCTCGCAAGAGCTTGTATTCGATGGAATCCACCAGCGCTGCGTAGCATGCCTGGATTATATTCTCGTCCACGCCAACGGTGCCCCAGCGCTCTTCGCCGTCGCTCGATTCTATGAGGACGCGCACGCGCGAGCCCGTGCCTCCGCCGGTCAGCACCCGCACCTTGAAGTCGG
>CAXMSR010000033.1:0-7173 GCA_964195725.1 uncultured Kiloniellaceae bacterium
TATCTGGCGCACCATGCGGTCGCCCTTTCGCGCGGCAGCGGCGATGACTCGGGACTCGGGGACCGACAGCGCGCTGCTTCCGGTAGCGGTGAGGATCGTCTGCAAGACGTTTTTGAGATCATGCACCATCCCGGCGGCCAGCGCCCCGCTCGTCTCCAGTCTCTCGCCCCTTTTCTCAGCCGACTTGTCGGCCACTAGCACCTGCCAGGCGGCGGTGCCGTCCCAGTCGATCTCAGAGACGACCAGCTGCGCCTCAAAGCGTATCCCCCCTCTTCGCTCCAGCCCGCTCTCAAAGCGGCCAGCGGTAGCGCCTACCGCCTCCACCAGCCGCGTGCGCAGTGCTCCGCCCTCGCCGGGCACCGCCAGCGTCCAAAGCTCACGCTCCAGAAGTTCTGCTTCGCTCAGCGAGAAGAGCCCTGCGGCGCTGGCGTTTGCCGCGAGGATGCGCCCGGTGAAGCTCTCCACCGCCAGCCACCCCTCGGAGAGCGCGCCAACAAGCGCGCGGTACCTGTCTAGTACCGGCGAGGAGGCGTCGGCGCTTAAAAAGAGCACCTCGCCCAGCGCGCTCTGCGCCATCGTGGACGAGCTCTTAAAAGCGTGTGCGACGGGCAGCGGCATGGAGGTGACGTAGACGCCATCAGCCCTCTCCAGCAGCTCATTTGCGCGCCCCCCGACAAGGGAGAGGAGCGAGCGCCCCAGAAGCTTTTGCGCCGCCGCGCTGGCATGCACAACCACCCCGGCGCGATCGACTATCAGCACCCCTTCGCCCCCGGCTGGGGCTGAGGCTTCACCCAAGGTTCGGGTGACAAGCCGCTCGCACTCAAGCTCGTAGGCCTGCGCCGCCGTCAGGGCAAAAGCCACCGCAAAAGCGGCAAAGCCCCAGACGCAAACTTCCAGAACGATCACCGCAAGCGGGGTTGGTTGCGCTAATTTAAAAAGATAGGGCAAAAGGGCACGCAGTCCGCAGACAAAGAGCGCCGCCGAAAGGATCTTGGCCCCTTTCAGTTTGGAGCTGGCGGCTTTACACGCGCTGTGCGCCAGCCAAAAGGCTGCGCAGGCAACCGGCAACAGCGATCCCAGCGTGCGGGGAAGTTCAAGAAATGAAACGCACGCCAGCCAGAGAAGGCAGAGCGCGATGGTGGGATAAAATAGCTTGGGGGATTTTTGACCCAGATGCAGATACGCACCCAACGCCAGCGCAGCAGAGCCCAAAAGAGAGAGGACGCCGCCGAGCACCACAAAGAGCCAGTTCGCATCAACCCTGGCGACCCCCAGGCCAAAGGTGAAACGCACGGCGATAAAGGCGAAAGCGACGCCCCACACAAGGCCGGAGGCTTTTCTGAGCGCCAGCGACACCCCGCCCATAACCACCGAAGCGACGGCCAAAGCCATGCACGCCGACAACAACAACAGCTCTGTATAGCTCAGCGTCGTCCACCCTTCCGGTCAGGAGCATCCTGCTTTTTACAACCACCTGCAACGCCGCCGCCCGCAGGTTGGCCGCGCTACTCTAAAACTCTCAGATACTTTTTAGCTTTTTTGGATTTGGCATGATCCTCAAAGGTCTGCACATAGTCGATAAGTTGTCTTTTCAGCACGTTAAATTCCCGGCAGTCATAGTCCCTCTGAACCGAGAGTCTCTCCAGACGGGTCTTGGAGTTTGACCCGTCGGCCTTCTCAACACGCTTTTTAGATTTATCGCAATCCTTTTTGCTCTTCCTCGTTTTCTCGGCGTGCTCGGCGATGATCTTGAGCATTTCGTCTTCCGAGAGCGCTTTTTTCTTCACCCTCTGGGGCACTGCGGGGACGTGTCCCTCCGGCAGCGCGCCCTCTTGCGGCTCGTCGAACTCGCCGATGGGGGCGTAGTCGCTCACCAAAAGGTCCAGGCTGACCGCGTACTCTTTGAACCCTTCGGGGTAGTCTTGGAGGGTCTCCCAAGAAATGCACTTGTCTACGCCAGAGGTAATCATCACACCCACGTCCCCCGACACATTCTCGATCTCCAAATCGAAGCCGTTGGCTTTGCCCACCAACGTAATCCGCTTGGGCTCCTCCGAAACCAAGTCGTAGCACACGGTAACCAGACCGTCGTCCTCGTTATAGAGGACGATATTTTCCACATACCCTTCAGCGTAGGCAACGCAAGAGAGGGCAAGGGTGATCGCGGCGGTGATTATTTTCATTACCATGACGAAACTTTTTCCACTTTCAGCCTGTAGTTATTTACAGAATACGCGATATTGTAACTGATGGTCGGCAGATTTGGCTCAAGAAAAGAACGGTTTCACCCAAAGAACGCGGTTACGCGAGAAAAACCAAAAAAGTTTGCGCTGCCCTTCCCCGCTGCCTCCTGGTAGGGAGGGGCATTTTTTTGTCTGGGCTAAATGCTACAAGGTTACCCGGAGAGACCGCTAGAAAACAGAGATGAGGCGCTGGTAGGATTGGTCGAGCCTCTTGGCGGCGACGCCCAAAAAGCCCTTTAACAGCTTTACTCCAAGAGCTGGATTATTATTGGAGAGCTCGTCCAGAGCGGCCAGGGGCAACACGGCCAACCTGCAATCGCTTGCGGCGATAGCCGTGAGGGCACGACAATTGCCGCCAAAAGCGTACACTTCGCCGGCCACTGCGCCGGGGTGGAGCACGGCCAGCACTATGTGCTTGCCGGGGAAATCCGTCTCTTTCATAACCTCCAGCTCGCCTTCGAGCACAAAGGCCAAAAAGCGCCCCTCACTCTCCGGGGCTGCCTCGCGCCAGAGCTTTTCTCCAGTTGCCAGCGTCACCTCTTCCAGCTGTTGCGACAGCTCTTCCATCTCCCCACGGTCAAGGGTGGACAATACCCCCGGCAAGCTGCGCAACAGCTCGCCCAGCCCTGCATTGGCGGACACTAGCTCTTTTCTCCGGCGACCATCTCTTCCACCTTCTTTGCCATCTTCTCCAAAAGCCCTTCCACGCCGTCTTTGCGGATTATCCCCTTGTAGGTGTCCTTGTAGTTTCTGACAAGGCTCACCCCCTCAACCGAGATGTCGTAGACGTACCACTTGCCGCCCTTGAGGTAGAGCTTGTAGTTGATGGGAATCTCGATGTTCCCCCCGACAACGAGGGTGTCTACCTTGGCTTTGCCGCCCCTGCGTTTCTCGGCGACGTAGCGCACCTTTTCATCGCTATAGGCTTCAATGCGCCCGATGTAGGTGTGCTCGAGGATAATGGTAAACCGCTCGACAAAGGTATCTCGCTGCTCTTGGGTCGCCCTTTTCCAATACTTGCCGACGATGAAGCGGCTCATGGCGGTAAAGTCGAAAGTGGCCCTTATCTGCTCCACCACAAGCTGTCGGCGTTTGGCGCGGTCTAGCTCCTTGTCCGCCAAAAGCTCGATGACCGAGTCCACCGCAATGCGCAGGCTGTCGGTGGCGCTCGCCTCGGCCGCCACCGCAACGCTGGCGACAACGGAGAAGAACAGCGCAGCCACCAAGGCAGCCATATATCTGCGAAAAAGCTTCATGCCAGAACCTCCGAATAGAATAAATAAACGCAAGCTATCGCTTGTCGTATCTTGTCTGTATAAGTTTACATCCCTAGTCGCCAGTGCACAAACAACAAAAATCAAAGCACTTAACGCCTGGGCCCCAAAGATGCGAGCGCCTCCCAGTCGGGCTCGGCATATTTTTCACGCCGCCATCTAAGCCCTGAATCACAAATCTCTCCGGGGGCGTCGGCCTCGAACAAAAGCTCGAACGCGCGGCTCAGCACATGGAGCTGCTGCTCTCTTTTTCCCGCTTCGCCCAGAGCGTGCCCGAAGGGCCACCGCATGAAGAGCGCTCTGGGCGGAAGGGTCTTCTCCGTTATCTCTCTCACTATCGACAAGCTGACCGTCGCTATGCCTGCCCGCTCAATCTCTCTGGCTACCAGCCCCACGGACCGGTTGCAAACACCTCAGGCGGGCACAAGCAGCGCGTAGTCCACCTCGGCCTGCCTGAGCAGCGCCGCCACCTGGGGCGCGGTGACGGCCCGAAGCGTATCGAAATGCGCACCCTCGATGTGCCCCATAAAGCTGTAGCCACTGCCATGCAGCTGCCCTATTACGCCGCGCTCGGCCAGCTCGGTTAACCGCTGAGCGGGAAAGACGAGGTTCATATCCCGATCGGCGTCGGCGTGGTTGTAGTAGTCGTGGGTGATGGTGTACGCCCCAGGCAGCGCGTCGGTGGGCACCTCGCGCCAGGTGGGGTCGCCGTCGGGGTCTTCCATGTTAAAGGGCGGCTGCTCTTTGAGGTGTACCCCCCCGGTGGTCACCAGCGCCACCCTGGCGCTGCGTAGCGGCGTGGCGGGACGCGGCCAGGGGATATCGCCCCCGCTCTCTTCCGACTTTCGTCCCCAGCCAGCCGCCAACGAGGGCAGCGCAGTGAAGAGTTTTGCCATCAGACGGTTTTTCCATCGTGCGCTCAATGTCAGACTCCCATCTATTAGAAAAGGCGCAAACCTTCGGGTTCGCTGCCAGCGGCGCGGCGTTTCGCGCAGCGGCCCCCACCCTGTACCAATTTGATGCGCGTCAAACCGCAAAGGTTCATAAAAGCGCCCTTGTGCGCAAATCGGCTAAAAGCCCGTAGCCTACCCGGAAATTTGGCTGCACGGGGTCGCCAAACTCCGGCTGCGAGGGGTAAACGCCTCTCTACACTACGGTTTGCCCACCTGCGGAAGCAACGGGAAACTTGTAGACAAGTAGGCGGGACGCGTTCGGGCCTGTTACGTCCCGGCTGAAACACTCTACTGACAAGCTGCAACCACAGAAATAAAAAGGGCAAAAAAACCGTCGCTGGCCTGAGAAATATTAATTTTCACCCTTGCGGCGTTGGGGAGTTCCGATAACATGAATGTATAGGGATGGCATCGCAGCCCACTTCAGGTAGCTGCCGAAACGGTGCGTCTCTACTTACATTTCAATTATATTTCCAACACAGGTACGAACCATCCGGCTAGCGATCTAGTCGGCGTAGCAACTATTTGTCTTTTTTCTTTAAAGCAGTCGGCTGCCAATAGCCCTTGCCGTGGGGGAAAGGAACACACATATGGGTTACAGAGCTCCGGGATCAATCGGAATTGCGTTCTCCTGCAATGCCATTTCGCCACGGCCCAACCTCACCAAGGCACGCCCCGGAAATATCGCCCACGAAGCAGGGATGGCGCCCTACCTGCGCGAAATGAGGCAGATAAAGCTCCTCACCCCGGAAGAAGAGCTGGAGACGAGCCGGCGCGCCCAGGCGGGGGAACTAGACGCGCGCCAGAAGATGATAACGGCCAACCTGCGGCTGGTGGTTCGCCTTGCGTGCCGCTATGCAAACCGGGGGCTCCCCCTTCTTGATCTCATCGCCGAAGGAAACCTCGGCCTGATCCGCGCAGTGGAGCGCTTCGACCCCGAAAGGGGGTGCAGGTTCTCCACCTACGCCGCGTGGTGGATACGCCAATCGATCCAGCGCGCTCTTGTGCGCCACGGCCGCACGGTGCGGCTGCCCATACGGGTACACGAAGACATGCGCCGGGTAGACCGGGCAAGAGAAGAGCTGGGGAAGATTCTGGAACGCACCCCCACCGCAGAGGAGCTAAGCGACGCCACCGGCATAACCCTCGAGGGCGTCGAGAAGCTTCGCCGCGTCGCCACCTCCAACACCTCGCTCGATCGCGCCATCGACAGCGACGAGCCGGGCAACACCCTGGGCGATTGCCTGGCAGCCGAAGCCGCAGAAGAGAATGCCCTGGGCGGCCTCTGGCACAAAAAGGTGCGCGTCCTCATCGCCGACCACCTTGGGGATTTGACCGAGCGCCACCGCGATGTACTCAAGATGCGTTTTGGCCTCGACGGCAACGAGCCGATGACCCTCAAGCAGATCGCCTCGCGCTGCGGGGTCAGCCGCGAACGGATACGCCAGATCGAGCTCTCTGCACTTCGCAAGTTTCGCGTCGTCCTGGAAAATGACGGTGTCGAAAGCGCCGACGTGCGCTGAGAGCGCTGTCCCCTTGCAAATGAAAAGGCTCCCTGAACGGGGGCCTTTTTCATTTGGCCGGGCCTTTTTTGCTGCAAGGGCTAGAGGCCAACGGCGCAAGAAGAGAGCGCAGGCCGCGCTCTTCTTGCGCCCCTCCCCCTACAATTAAAACTGCGAAAATATCCGTCGGCGCACCATGCGGACAGGGAAAAAGTCCGCCGCGACGACGCCATGCGCCAGTTTGGAGGTTCACACTTGCACGCGCTCTGATACAATCGCTGGCCTGGAGGAGCGAGCAGACATGGACAGACGCAACAGGGTGGCGATGATTCCGATGATTCCGATGATTTTGGCGGCGCTGATATTTACTGCGACGTACACTCTCGCCGGGGCAAAGACACCCGACAACATGCCCGACGACGCGCCCGGCCACGCCGTCAGGCGTGCAGAAGAGTTAATGGCCGAGCAGCGCTGGAACAAGGCCGCCGTGGTGCTGGACGAGGCACTACTGACGGCACCCGACGACCACGACCTCCACCTTCAGCGCGGGCGCTGCGCTCTGGGGCAGATGGAGCTGTCCGCCGCTGGCGAACACTTCGAAAAGACGCTAAGCCTCGCCGCCGAGCTTGAGGGTGAGGTGGCTCTTAGCTGGAGAGACGCCGCGCTTCGGGCCCTGAAAGAAGATAAGCTCGACCGCGCCGTGGCTATGTTCGCCAAGGCGTTCTATCGCGACCAGGCGCTGGGCGACGAGCTGGGCGCGCTGACGATTGAGGCCGCGCAGAAGGTAGCGGACGAGGACAAACGGGCGGGCTACATGACCCGTGCGGTCGCCTGGGCGGGTATCGAGCCAGTTCTTAAGGCTGGCATCTCCCACTATTCCCGCACCTTCGGCCCTCCGCGAAGGGTCTATCTCGAAAACCCCGGCTGGGTCGAGGTGGCGCGCCTTCGTCCGGGTGACGAGTTCCTCTACCTCTCCGGCCAGCCGTTTCAGCAGCGCGACGCAGCCACCATACGCATCGTCCCCGCCGCCGTAACGCAGCCGATAAAGCTCACCGTGAGCGAGCGCGACACCAAGGGCGGCGCCGACACGCTGATACGGTTCGCAAGACACCAGCTGCCCACCAGCGCCTATATCTGGCTCCTCCCTGGGGCCAAGAAATGATTGCAAGACAGCTGATTGAAGGGAACCGCATACGATGAA
>CAXMSR010000033.1:7183-9532 GCA_964195725.1 uncultured Kiloniellaceae bacterium
AGATCTTTGCGCTAACTTTAGCGTGTTGCGCGCTCGTGATGCTTGCCGCAGCTTCAAACGCCGCCAAAGAGCTGGACGCGGTGGTGCATCACAGGTTGCGGGTGGCGCTTATGCCCGAACTCAAAACCCTTCAGGTGGTTGACACCATCACCCTCGCCCAACCCCTGGGCGCAGAGGGGCTGCGCTTTGTGCTGCACGAGGGCCTCTCGCCAGAGGTGGACACTCCGGGAGTACGACTGACACCCGAAGCCCCCAAACCAGACGAGCAGAATGGCCAAGGCGACCATGACGATCAGGACGACCAAGACGCCTCCGGCTCCGGCTACAGCACCGCCTATTGCCTGACAGCCGCCACCCCTACCGACGTCATCGACACCGTCACGCTTCGCTACGGCGGGGTACTCAGCCACCCGCTGGCCCCGGTGGGCAAAGAGTACGCGCGCGGCTTCATGTCCACTCCGGGGATCATCTCGGAGAAGGGCGTAGTGCTCTCCGGCGCGAGCCTGTGGCTGCCCCGCTTCGGCGACGAGCTGATAACCTTCGAGCTCGACGTGTCAGTCCCCAAAGGCTGGGACGCGGTGAGCCAGGGCACCTTGACACCCATAGAGCTGTCTACGAAAAAGGCGAAAAGGCCGAGAAGCACAAAAAGCACGCAACGCGCCGAAAGCCGCCCCGACAACCGGGTACGCTGGGTCAGCGCGCGCCCACAGGACGAGGCCTATCTCATCGCCGCCCCCTTCACGCGCTACGAGCAGAGCGAGGGCAGCGTAACCGCCCAGGCCTATCTGCGCACCCCTGATGACGCCCTGGCGGCCAAATATCTGGAAGCCACCCTGCAATACGTAAAGATGTACGAGCAGCTGATCGGCCCCTACCCCTTCACCAAGTTCGCCCTGGTCGAGAACTTTTGGGAGACGGGGTTCGGCATGCCCTCGTTTACCCTCTTGGGGCCGCGCATCATCCGCTTCCCCTTCATTCTGCGCACCTCTTACCCACACGAGGTGCTGCACAACTGGTGGGGCAACTCGGTCTACGTAGACTACGCCACCGGCAACTGGGCCGAGGGGCTCACCGCCTATCTGGCCGACCACCTGATGCGCGAAAACTCCGGCGCTGGGGCCGACCATCGCGAATCCACCCTACAAAAGTACACCGACTACGTCGCCGGGCTAAAGCAGGACAGCGAGCTGGTGCAAGACGACTTCTTCTCTGACTCTGACTCGGACTCCGGCTCCGATTCGGGCTCGGCCAACGAGGGCGATGCCGGGCTGGCAGAGCCTCAACACAAGCCGAGCGCCGACAAGCCCCTCTCTCAGTTCCGGTCGCGCCACTCCTCGGCCAGCGAGGCGATAGGCTACGGCAAAGCCCTGATGCTCTTCCACATGCTCCGCCTGGAGCTGGGCGACGACGCCTTTGTGGCGGGGCTTAAAAAGTTCTACGCCGACAACCGGTGGCGACGCGCCGGATGGACAGACCTTCGCGTAGCGTTCGAGGCGGTCTCCGGGACGGAGCTAGGCTGGTTTTTTGCCCAGTGGGTCGAGCGCACCGGGGCCCCTACCCTGGAGCTTAAAAACCTCAGCGTGGAAAGTGTCGAAGACAAGTGGGTCGTGAAGGGGACGGTGGAGCAGGTTCAAGAGGGCGCGCCCTACCGGCTGGGCGTGCGCGTAGCACTTACCCTTGAGGGCGAAGAGGAGGCCGTTGACTATCTCGTGCCCCTCGGGGGCGACGCCACCGCCACCGACTTCGAGTTCTCGGCAAAGTCCAGACCGCTTCGCCTCGATCTGGACCCCGCGTTCGATATCTTTCGCACGCTGCACCCCGCCGAGACGCCCCCGGCGCTCTCAGGGGCCTTCGGAGCGGCGGGGCAGCTGATAGTGCTACCCTCGCAAGCCTCTCCAGAGCTATTGGAGGGGTATCGCGGGCTGGCGAAAATGTGGAGCAAGAACGGCGAGGCCGAGGTAACGGTGGTCACCGACGACGAACTCTCAGAGCTGCCACAGGACAAGGGCGTCTGGGTATTGGGCTGGGAGAACTTCTTTTTCACCGAAGCCACAAAACCGCTGGCGCTCTACCCCGCGAAGTTCAGGGGCGACGAGACCGACCTGGGTGCGGCTACCATCTCGCTCAAAGGGCACAGCCTGGTCACCACCTGTAGGCGCGAGGGGGGTATGCCGATCACGCTGATCTGCGCCGACACGGCCACGCCGCTGCCGGGGTTGGCCCGAAAGCTGCCCCACTACAACAAATACAGCTACCTCGGCTTTGAGGGCACCGAGCCCTCAAACATCGCCAAGGGGCGCTGGCCTGCGGTGGGCTCGCCGCTGTCGGCCCAATTCAGAGACAGCGACA
>CAXMSR010000034.1:0-9383 GCA_964195725.1 uncultured Kiloniellaceae bacterium
AGCGCCCCTAAACACCAAAAAACGCCCCACCCACCTTTAATTTTGCCCGGATTCAAAACTAAAAAACCCCTCCCTTAACCGGGAGCGGCCCAATCTGCCTGATTTTTAGGCAGAAGCCCAAATCCTCATCACGCCCCCAAACCCTCCACCCAAAAGGGATTACTTCGCAGCGAGGCTGCTGCTGCCTATTTTTTAGGCACTCGCCGAGAGCGAGTGTCGCATGCAGCGATTACGTTTTCACCCTTATACACAAAGACTTACACACCATTCCCCCTCCCATTTGACCCTCGGCACATTATTTGCTATATTTCTCTACTACCTCTTTTTGCCTATATTGCAGGCAGAGGTTGCGACCTCGGCACCATGCTCAAACTTACCGGTCAACAAAACGTCACAACATACAAATGTACGGGTTTCACCGACAGCCCCGCGCGCGCGCACCGTAGACGCACCGCGATACAGGGATAAGCTAGGCGCAAGCTTGGCAGACGGACTATGGCGGCTATGAAGGTTCCCGGACTTTTTCTGGAGGAAAGCTAAAAGATATGTGCAGATTATCAGCTATAACCTCATCATCCTACTTCTCGCCCATGGACGCGATTGGATCCCTGGAGACGATGAAGGAGGGGCACGACGGCTCGGGACTCGGGCTGGTCATGCGCGATCTGGGCGGCTCTCTCGAGAACCTCAAGAGTTTCCCCATCCTCTCGGCGGCGGCCACCCGCGACGGCTTTGCGAAGCTGGAAGAGTTCATGGTCTCGCGCGGCTTCAAGATCAAGTACCGCTGGGACCTGTCCTTAAACCACAAGCCCTCTACCGGCATCGTAAAGCGCGATCACTACGTGATCAACGTCTACGAATATCCCGACGGGATGCAGGAGGCCACCGAGGACGAAAAAGCGCTGCTACTGACCACTACGCGCCTTGACCTTCGTGCGCTGGGCGAGGCTGACCAGTCGATCTACGTCTACAGCTTCTGGCCCGACACGGTGACGCTTAAAGAGGTGGGCGACCCCCTGCAGGTGGGCGAGTTCTTCGGCATGGACCGCGACCCGATGCTGGCGAAGACGGTCTTTGCCCAGGGTAGGCAAAACACCAACTACGCGATCAACCTCTACGCCTGCCACCCCTTTTTCATCCAGGGCTATTTTACGATGACCAACGGCGAGAACACCGCCTTTGTGCCGATCCGCGAGTACCTGACCGGGCGGGGCGTACCCGGCTATGTCGGCTACAATTCAGATAGCGAGGTGTTCGCCCACATCCTCCACTACACGCGGCACCAGCTGGGCTACCCGCTACGCTACTATAAGGATGTCATCACCCCGCTCTCCGAAGACGAGATCGCACAGCGCCCCGACGCCTACGCGATCCGCCTGATGAAAAAGAGCCTTCGCATGCTGACGATAGACGGCCCCAACTGCGTCATCGGCTGCGATCTGGACGGCTCGGTCTTCATGACCCAGGACGCCAAGAAGTTGCGCCCCGGCGTGGTCGGCGGCGAAAAGGGCCGCGTGGGCTTTATGAGCGAAGTGTGCGGGCTGGCCTCGGCTGTGCCCGACCGCGATGAAGAAAAAGATGTATTCCCGATGAAATATGACCTGGTCGTTGTTCGGCCCGGCGCACAGGAGATAGAAGTATGCAATCAGCTGGACGGCTCGACGTCAACCATCAACTTGGCTTAAGCGATCTGCCCTACATCATCCACTGGGACGACGCCCGCTGCACCCGTTGCGGACGTTGTACCGCAGTGTGTCCGGTAAGCGCGATCGAACCCGGCGTCTACGAGCGCCGCATAGTGGAGTCCACCGGCTCGGTGCCGCTGCCCACCACCGTTCGCAAAGTGGGCGCAGGCATAAAACAGGTGACCCAGGTCGCGCACCGCTGCATCGGCTGCGCCACCTGCCGCTCGGTTTGTCCCAACGACGCCATCGTGCCGAAGTTCAATCCGGCCAATAAATTCGCCTGGCACGCCAACCAGGGCGGCGAGCCCCACAAGCGCGGCGGACGGCGAAACGACCCGGACACCTCGGTGCTCGACAAGCTCAAATTCACCCGCATCTCGATGCTCACCGACCCGGCGCTCGACGCCGCGCGCCACGAGTTTCGCATACGCACCTACCTTGGCCGCAACCTCCCCCCGGAGAAATTGCCCCTGAAGGTAGAGGGCGACTCGCTCGTCAGCGACGGCACCCCGTTTATCCCGCCGGTACGCGAAATCTTCCCCATCCGCATCGGCGGCATGAGCGTGGGCGCGATGTCGCCCCACATGTGGGAAGGCATGGCGATGGGCGTAGCCTACCTGAATGAGGTGGAAAACATCCCGGTGGTCATGTGTACCGGCGAGGGCGGCATGCCGCCGAGGCTTCTAAAGAGCCCCTTTCTCAAGTACTACATCTTGCAGATCGCCTCGGGCTACTTTGGCTGGGACGAGATCATCCACGCCATCCCCGAGATGCAGTGTGATCCCGCCGCCATCGAGATCAAATACGGCCAGGGCGCAAAACCCGGCGACGGCGGCCTGCTCATGGCCTCCAAGGTGTTAAAGCACATCGCCAAAATCAGGGGCGTGCCCGAGTTCGTTGATCTCTCCTCGCCCCCCACGCACCAGACCAAATACTCGATTGAAGAGGCGGTGGCCAAGATGATCACCTCGATGTCGATGGCCTTTGATTTTCGCGTACCGGTCTACCCGAAGATCTCGGGCACCAAGACGGCGCTGGCGGTGCTAAACAACCTAGCGCGCAACCCGTTTGCCGCCGCCCTCACCATCGACGGCGAAGACGGCGGCACCGGTGCCGCCTACAACGTCTCGCTCGACAAGATGGGTCACCCCATCGCTTCGAGCCTGCGCGAGTGCTATCAGAATCTGGTGAAGATCGGCGCGCAAAACGAACTGCCGCTCTTTGCGGCGGGCGGCGTCGGCAAAAAGGGCAACCTTGCAGCCAACGCAGCGGCGCTCATCATGCTGGGCGCCTCTGGCGTGGACTGCGGCAAATACGTAATGCAGGCCGCCGCCGGGTGTCTGGGCGACGAGCGCGACCGCTGCAACATCTGCAACACCGGCAAGTGCCCGCGCGGCATCACCACCCAGGACCCGAGGCTCTTTCGCCGCCTCGACCCCGACAAGGTGGCGCAGCGCGTGGTGGACATCTTCATCTCCGCCGACAAAGAACTAAAGAAGATCTTCGCACCGCTGGGACGATCCACCGAGTTGCCCATCGGCATGTCCGACGGCCTCTCGGTATCCGACAAGGCTGTCGCCGACAAGCTGGGGATCGACTACGCCTGCTAGCTATGGCTATGGCAGATAGAGCACAGCAGGCCGGGGCGGGATACAAAACAAAATTTTTTCCGATAACACACGGAGATTCAAGATGAGCAGCATTGAAATAGCAGGACGAAACGACGGCATACGGGTCACCTCCAAGGAGATGGACACGCTGATACAGGAGGCGGCCAAAGGGGGTGTGGGCGAGATGACTATAATCGCCGACGGCCAGCACGGCATCGGCGGACGCATCTGGCCCTCCGACAAAGGCGTGTCGATCACCGTAGACGGCCAGCCCGGCCAGCGGCTTGGCGCGATGGGGATGTTGGGCACCAAGATCGTCATCAACGGCTCGGCCTCCGATGACGTGGGCTGGATCAACTGCGGCGCCGAGATAACCGTTCTGGGCGACGTCTCCAACGGCGCGCACAACGCAGGCGCCCAGGGCAAGCTCTACATCCAGGGCGGCGGCGGCGCGCGCTGCGACACGTTGACAAAATACAACCCGCGCTTCGAGCCGATCCAGTCGTGGTACTTTCGCGACGTGGGCGACTCATTTGCCGAGTTCAAGGCGGGCGGCGTCGCAGTGGTCTGCGGCGTAAACCCCAGAAACCCCCAGAACATCCTCGGCTACCGCCCCTGCATAGGCATGGTGGGCGGCACCATTTACTATCGCGGCCCCGCCACCGGCATCAGCGAAAAGGACGCGCGCGTCTCGGATCTGACCGACCCCGACTGGCAGTGGCTAACCGAGAACATGGAGCCCTACCTTGAGGCGATCGACCGCACCAGCTTCTATGCGTCGCTGACCAAGAGCCGCGACGAGTGGAAAAAGATCGTCGCCCGCACCCCCCAGGAGCGCGCAGCGCTGGGCAAGGGCCGGCTCCCGATGGAGTCGTTTCGCACCGACGTGTGGGAGCCCGGCGTCGGCAAAGACGGCATCTTCGCCGACTACCTCGACAGCGAGCACTCGATCATCCCCTTCGTGGACACAGGCGACAATCGCCGCAACGTCCCGGTGTGGGACAACAACCGCTACGCCCCGCCCTGCGCGGGCTACTGCCCCACCGGGATTCCCACCCACGAGCGCACCAAGCTCTTGCGTAACGGCAAGGTGGATCAGGCGCTCGACCTTGTGCTGCGCTACTCGCCCTTTCCCGGCACGGTGTGCGGCTACGTCTGCCCCAATCTCTGCATGGAGTCGTGTTCGCGCGCAATATTTCACGACGACCCGGTAGACATCGCCTTTCTGGGACGCCACAGCCTTGAGCGGGCAGCGCCTAAAAAAGACACCGCCCGCAGCGAGAAGATCGCAGTCATCGGCGGCGGCCCCGCAGGTGTCTCCGCCGCTTACCAGCTGGCGCTCAGGGGCTACAAAGTCTCGCTTTTCGAGCGCGAAAGCGAGCTCGGCGGAAAGATCTACATGTGCATCCCCGAAGACCGGCTGCCCGCCGAGATCCTCGCAAAAGAGCTCGACCGCGTACGCGAGCTGGGGATCGACGTGCAGACGGGTGTTGACGTCACCGCCGAAAAGTTCACCTCGATCTACAACGACAACGACGCAGTCGTTGTCGCCAGCGGCAGCCACTCGCCGCGCACCATACCCTTCGAAGGCTACCAAAACGTCTTGCCCGGCATCGTCTTTCTAAAAGAGATCGGCGCAGGCAATTCTCGCGACCTCACCGGCAAATCCGTAGTCGTCATCGGCGCGGGCAACGTGGGCATGGACATCTGCATCGAGGCATACAACTGCGGTGCCACCGCTGTAACCGCCGTAGACATCCAGAAACCCGCCTCCTTCGGCAAAGAACAGAAGATGGCGGCGGCGCGCGGCACCAAGATCGCCTACCCCAAGTTCACCAAGAGCTACGACGTGGACAAGGGCATGATCTACTTTAACGACGACACCGAGCTAAAAGCCGACTTGGCGATCATCTCCATCGGCGAAACCCCCGAGCTCGACTACCTCTCCAAGGAGATCGACCTGGATCGCGGCCATGTGCGCGTTGACTCGGCGGGCCAGACCACCGACCCCAAAGTCTTCGCCGTAGGCGACGCCACCAAGCCGGGGCTCATCACCGACGCCATCGGCGCGGGGCTAAAGACGGCGGCGATGGTCCACTCGCAGCTCTCCAAGACCGAGTATGATGACGACACGCGCACGATCATCCCCTACGAGAAGCTCAGCTTCCAGTGGTACGAGCGCTCTCGCGAGGACGATCTCTCCAAGACCTGCTCAAGCGAAGGCGACAAGTGCATGAGCTGCGGCAGCTGCCGTGATTGCCACATCTGCGAGCACACCTGCTACCAAAACGCCATCACGCGCCTCGATCTGGCAGAGGGCGGCTTCGAGTACATCGTAAATGCCGACCGCTGCATCGGCTGCGGCTACTGCGCCGGGGTGTGCCCCTGCGGCATCTGGGGCATGGAGACGAGATAACGCTCGCCACCACAGCACAAGCGAAACGAACAAAAAAAGGCCCTCCCGAATCGGGAGGGCCTTTCTCATTTTAAATCAACGGTAGCACCGCTTCAGGTCTTGCGGAGTAAGGCACTCTTTTTTAGCGCGCCTTACCCACCCGCTGCCCTGGCCATCATGTGCTGGCCTTGGCCAGCCGACGGCGAACTACTCTACGGTTACTTCAGCGTTCTGAAAGATTACCGGGAAGAAGTAGCCAGAGCCGATATCAACGTCTTTTTCCAGTGTGCCGCGAACCACGACGATATCGCCCACCTTGGCTACGTTCTGGGTGGTCACGGTGATGTCGTTGGTGCCTGCTTCACCGGTGCCGTCACGGACATGCGCCCAGTTGGAACCCACAATGCCGCTTGAGAACTTGACGATTTTGCCGCGAAAGGCTACCTGCGTGCCCACGAGCTCGTCTTTTTTGGCGAAGAGATCGGCAACGGTCTGGCCGTCGGCTATCTTTTCGATGCCCTCTAGGGATACGGGGCCAGCGGGGGCTGCAGCCATGGGTGCGGAGCCCTTGTCCATGTCTACGCCGGCGTGGGGATCAGCGGCACCAGCTGCGTCACCCTGCATGGCGTTCTTGGGCATCAACGTGGCGACAAAGAAGATGCGCTCGAAGGTGCGTCCAAGAGTCTCGCTCTTGTAGTTGAGTTTCTCGGCGGGCTCGCTGATGGCCACCGACTCGCCGACGCTTAAGGCGGCCTGCGGAGCGGCGATCCAATAGTTCTTGCCGGTGTTTGTGAGAAGGACGTAGCTGTTGCCGTCGCCCTCCAGCACTTCGGCGATGACGCCAACATTGGGAGGTGTGCCCTCTGCCAACACGGGGCCTGCTGCCTCGGGAGCCGCAGCGGGAGCCGGGGCGGAGGATTCCTGGGAACAACCTACCACCAAAAACGCTACGGCAGCGGCCAGGGTCAATGCTATCAAGCTCTTCTTCATCTGTAAAAACTCCTCGTAATCTAATGTCGCCCAAGGGGCGAAGGACCAAATATGCCAATCCGAATAATATTACCCGATTTCAACAAGGAAATCCACCTCCACCGACCACCAGCGTTGACTAGTGCTATTTGATGTTATATACCCAATACTCTGATATTTTCCAACCGCGCTTATAAATGAGGATCGCACCATTGAAGTGGGTTGAACGCACCGGGGCCTATACCCTTTACTACGTCAACACAGCCGGACGCATGACGCTCTTTCTCTTCCAGTGTCTGGTGGCCGTCGTGCGCCCTCCCTACCGGGTAGGGGCTATCTTCAGGCAGATCGATTTCATCGGTGCGCGCTCTATTTTCGTAATCGCCTTCACCGGGCTCTTTACCGGGATGGTCCTCGCCCTTCAGGGCTACTACGTCCTGAAGCAATACGGTTCGGTAAGCGCGCTGGGCTCGGGGGTGGGGCTAAGCCTCGTGCGTGAGCTGGGGCCGGTGCTCACCGCGCTTATGGTCATAGGCCGCGCGGGCTCGGCCATGTGCGCCGAGGTGGGCATCATGCGAAACTCCGAGCAGATCGACGCGCTCGACTGCATGGCGGTAGACCCCATACGCTACCTCATGGCCCCCAAGTTCGCCGCCGCGATCTTTTCGATACCGCTTTTAACCTTCATCTTCGTCGTCGTCGGCATCTTCGGCGGCTATCTGGTGGGGGTGACCATCTTCGATGTGAGCTACGGCAGCTACTTTCAGGGGCTCTACGATTCAGTCACCGTTACCGACCTGAAGATGTGCGTTTGGAAATCTTTTATCTTCGCGCTCTTGACGGTGTGGATTTCCACGGGCAAAGGTTATTTTCTTCATCTGGAGCAGGGCGGCGGCTTTGGAGCCGAGGGGGTCAGCCGCGCCACCACTTCGGCAGTGGTAGTGTCGTCGGTCTCCATCCTGATGTGGGATTACCTGATAAGCGCCCTGATGATTTAGACGCTTCGCGCGCCCCGCGCTTTTAAGCTAGCGGGCTTTTTTAAGGAGAAGGCGTTGCACGACGATGCCGACATAATTGAGCTGGTAGATATACACAAAAGCTTTGGCGCGCAAAAGGTGCTTGGCGGCGTGAACCTGCGGGTAAAACGCGGCGAGACCCTGGTCATCGTGGGGGCCTCGGGCCAGGGCAAATCTGTTATCCTCAAACACATGCTGGGGCTAATCCGCCCCGACAGCGGCGAGGTGCGCTTATTCGGCCAATCGCTGGCGGGTCTCAGGGGAGCGGCGCTGGCAAAGGTGCGGCAGCGCTTCGGGGTGCTCTTCCAAAACGCCGCCCTTCTGGATTCTCTGACCGTCTTTGACAACGTGGCCCTGCCGCTTCGCGAACGCACGCAGATGACTCCGGGCGAGGTGCGCGACGTGGTGCAAGACCGGCTGGGGATGGTTGATCTTGACGGCATGGGCGACAAATTTCCCGCCCAGCTCTCCGGCGGCATGCGAAAGCGCGTGGGGCTGGCTCGCGCTCTGGCGCTGGAGCCCGAGGTAGTGTTTTTTGACGAACCCACAACAGGGCTCGACGTGCATAAATCCAACGAGATCTACCGGCTTTTTGAGCGCACGCGCGAAAGGCTGGGCTATACGGCGGTGATCGTTAGCCACGACGCGCCAAAGATCTTTAAGCTGGCAGACAATATCGCTCTTCTGGCCGAGCGCCGCATCCAGGCGTCGCTTCCGCCCGAAGAGTTTCAGCGATGTGACAACTCCCTGGTACGCGACTTTGTAGAGACGACGATGGGGCAAATCTATTCAAGCAGATATGAGGAGAGCGCTTTCAATGAAAAAGCTGGGCGTTGAGACCGCAGTTGGCGCGTTTGTAATAATTGGTTTCACCTGTTTCGCCTTTCTGGCGATAAAGCTGGGCAGCATCGAGATCTTCGAGTCCGACCGCTACACGGTGGGCGCGAGGTTCGATTCGGTGGAGGGGCTAAAGGCCGGAGCCCCGGTTGAGATCGCGGGTGTAAGGGTAGGTGTCGTTGACGAGATCAGGATCGACGCTGAAGAGTTCGAGGCCGTGGTGACGTTCTCGGTGGAGCCCGAGATAAACATCCCCACCGACTCCATCGCCTCGATCCGCACCTCGGGTATAATCGGCGATAAGTTCCTTAAGATCACCCCCGGTGCCGACGAGGAGAACCTCGCCGACGGGTCGGAACTGTTTGAGACCGAGAGTTCGATAAGCATTGAAGAGCTGGTGAGCAAATACATCTTCGAGAAGGACTAGCGCCCCTTCCGGGCGGGGTTTCCCGACGACTCTGCAACAACCTTCATTTCACTTTCCGCGCACCTCTCTCTTGGCGATGCTCACCTGTGCGACGCTAATTTTGGGCGGCTGTGCCGCCTCATCCGATGAGTGCTACCCTGAAACCGGCTTTGTCGATCCACACGCCACCCACCAGGGTGAAGCGTATGCCGATGAAATGGACGACCCTTTTGCAGATGATCCTTTTGCAGACGACCCCTTCGGGGATGAGGACGAAGAGGGCTCATCGTTTGAAGCCGTCAAGGACGGGTACGCATGCCTCATCCCCGCAGAAGAAGAAGAAGAAGAGGTGCTCGACCCGATAGAGCCCCTAAATCGCTCGATCTTCTGGATAAACGATAAACTCTACACCTTCGTATTAAAGCCGGTGGCGCGCACTTACCGCTTCGCCATCCCCGAACCCGC
>CAXMSR010000035.1:0-9328 GCA_964195725.1 uncultured Kiloniellaceae bacterium
CTTGCCGTCGCCGCACTCGTGGTGATGGCGTTACGTACTCAACTGCTCCATGAACGCCTCGATGCTGGTCATCGCCTGCTCTTGCGAGAAGCAGCGAAGGTCGTTGAGGTCGCCGTAGATGATGGTGTAGGGCACGCCTGTTTTTTCTCGCAGCCGCTGGGGCATGCCGTAGCGGGTGTTGGAGTTGTTGGGGCATGTTTTGGCGTCGTGATAGAGGATGCCGTCCACCTCGTAATCCTCTAAGAGGCCCGCCATGATCTTCTCTTTTTCAGCTTCCGAGCGGGTGATGAAGAGCTCCAGATAGGCGCGCGCCATCGACTCCATCGGTTTGTCGGGGTCAAAGGCGTCGAAGACCCACGAGTTGCAGTAGGTGGAGACCACCAGCGCCGCTTGCAGGTTTTGAAAAAATCCCGATAATTCGCGAAGCTTCCCCCACACCGGCATCCCATCCCAGTAGAGGCGAAAACGCTCTTTTTGCACCGCGCCCACGTCGTGCAGGGTGCGCTCTTTTAGCTCGGCCAGCAGCCCCTCGTAGTAATCCACCGCTTGGGGCAAACCGCGCAGCACCACCGCCGGGGCCATGTGGATGGTGGTGTCGAAAAACGTCATGGGGCTGGGGCGGTGGCGCATCGTAGTCAGCACCTCGCTCCAGAGGGCGGTGGTTCGTGTCGCCAGCGCCATCACCTCCCTGAAGCGGTCGATGTCGAACTTTTGGCCCGACACCGCCTCCATGGTGGGAATGAGCTCTTCGTACTGGTGGACGACGGAGGCAACCAGCTCGTCGGTTACCTTGCCCACCTGCATCGGCGACTGGATGCCTATGAGCGGCACCTTGAAGTGACGCTCGTAGAAGCCGAACCAGTCCTGTACGTCGCGGCACTGGTTAGTGTTGTAGACGAGCAGGTCGGGGCGCGGCACCGACTCCAGCCCGTAGGCGGCGGTTAGCGGGGTCTCGCCCGCCAGAAACGCCCCCACGTCGGAGGTGAGATAGCTACAGATGTCGGGGCTGTACCCCGCCGCATTGGCGCGCGGGATGTAGTCCATCGCCTTGCGGGTGGCCCCCAGCATCGCGCCGTGGTTCTCGGGGTAGTAGACCTCGAAGCCGAACGAATGCAGCAGCTCGGCCGGCCCCACGCTGGTACACCACGCCACCTTGCGGTCGGGATCTTTCGCCGCCTCGTCCAGACCGGTGAAGTGAGCGGCCAAGAGCTCTTTCATCTTGTGGCGCGACTCGAAAGGTTTGAATTGGGTCAAGATTATTCTCCTTTGTGCGTCGCTGTTACTCGCCCTTGAACGCAGGCCTGCGGCGTCCGAGCGAGGTCAGCCCCTCAAGGGCGTCGGCGGTGGCGAAGATCTTCTGCAAGTTGGACAGCTCAAGCTCCAGCCCCGCTTTGATATCCAGTGCCAAGCCCTCGTCGATGAACTGCACGCACATGTCCTGTGCGATGGGGGCACCGCCGCTTATTGCTTTTGCGGCGCGCTGGAGGCGTTTGTCTTCGCCGCCGCCCGGCTCTTTGCCGGTTCCGCTAAATGCCTCGACTACAGCTTCCCACCCGGCGGCGGTCGGCTTGGCGGCGTACTTGTCTTTTACCGGGCCGCCTGTCGCCAGCTCAAAGGCGAGCCCCTTTGCGTCGTCCGATTGGCAGTAGTAGCCCGCCAGCCCGATCGCAAAGGCGTCCTTGCCGCTCATCGCCGCGTTGGAGAGGATCATGTAGCGCCCAAGTTCGCGCCCGACGATGCGCGGCAGCCGCTGGGTGCCCCCAAGGCCGGGGTAGATGCCGATGGAGGTCTCGGGGAAGGCGAAGCGCGATTTCTCGGTGGCGATGATAGCGTGGCACGCCAGCGCCAGCTCGGAGCCGCCGCCCAGCGTCAAGCCGTCGGCCAGCGCTATTACCGGCTTCTCGCAGGTCTCAATTTTCCTGAAGGTGGCCGCTCCGGCGCGGGTGAAGGACTCGATGCGTGCCAGATCATTCTCTTTCATCCGCTTGAGAAAAAAGCCGATGTCGGCTCCGGCGATAAACGCTTTGCCTGCGCCCGCGATGATTATTCCCTTCACCGCCGGGTCGGCGGCGGCCCGGTCAAAGAGCTCGGCCAGGTCCCGCATCACCTCTTCGTTTAGCGAGTTCATCGCTTCGGGGCGGTTGATGGTGATGGTGGCGGCGCCGTCCTTTACTTCAAGATCAACCCAGCGAAGGGGCCAGTCGCTGCCCTTGGCAGCCTGGGCCGCCAGGGTGGGCGAGAGGGTGTGACCGCTGGCTTTGCAGAACCCCTTGGCCTCTGCTATCGCCTTGTCCACGCCCAGCCTGTTCATCAGCTCGAAGGGGCCTCTGACCCAGCGCAGCCCGATCTTTGCGCCCCTGTCCACGTCTTCAAGACGGCAGATGTCTTCGTCGATGATCTCGCCTGCGACCTGGAAGACTACGCCGCGAAGGTGAGCGGCGACAGCGGCGAATTTTGTTTCGTCAACCTCGCCGTCGAGCGGCCAGAGCTGATTGGCTCCGCCAGCTTCGATCAGCTTGGCGCAGGGCTCGTAGTAGGAGCCCAGTTCGCGCCCCAGGGTGGCCTCGGCGTGCCACGCGATCGGCACACCGGTGACGTTCATCAATTCAAAGGGGCCCATGCCGATGGAGAATGCCTTTTTTGCGGCGGCCTCGATGGTGGCGATGTCGGCGACGCCCTGTTCCAGCAGCCGTACCGACTCGTTTAGCCAGGGGACGAAGAAGCGGTTGACCACGAAGCCGGGGCGATCGGAGCAGACGATGGGGGTCTTGCCCATGGCAAAAGCCAGCTCAAGGCAACGCTCTACCACTTCATCGGAGGTCTCTTCGCCGGGGATGACTTCGACGAGGCGGTTTTTGGCGGGGTGGAAAAAGAAGTGGAGCCCTACCACGCGCTTGGGGTTCTGGATACCCTTGGCGATGTTGGTGACGTAGAAGCTCGATGTGTTGGTCGCCAGTATTGCCGTGGGGGCGATGATCTTGTCCAGCTTGGAGAAGAGCTCTTTTTTAACCGCCTCGTCCTCGAAGATCGCCTCTATCACCACGCCGCACTCGGCCAGATCGGCCAGCTCGGCTGTCGGCGTGATGCGGCCCATGATCTCTTCCACCTTTTCGGCGGTAAAGATGCGCCGCTCCACTGCTTCGCCCAAAAGGGTGCGGATGCGCTCCATCCCCTTCTCTACGAACTCGGTGCTCATGTCGTTCATGACGACCGTGAAGCCCTCTTGGGCCAGCTTCTGGGCTATGCCGCTACCCATGTTTCCCGCGCCGACTACCGCTACAGGTGTACGTTTAGGCATGTTTGTCTCCTCGCGTGTTCCAGTTTCAGCTCAATAAAAGTGCTCAAATAATAAATAGTTTGGAACTCAGCCCACACTCGCCAGCCGCTTCATGGCGTAATGCTGGCCGTCTAAACCATCCTATGCCGACGGGCTAGCCGCCCAGGTCAGTTTGTCCAGTGCCTTAGTCTTGTCATGTCAGCCGGGGGTGTGCGCCCTCGTCATCCCAGCCGCGTAGCTCAAAGTGGGCTACCTGGTGGTTTATCGGCACCATCAAAATCAAGTAGCGCGCGCGATGTCAAGGCGCTCGGCCAGCGCCACCCAGCGTCACTTTCGCTCCGTCGGGAAACGCGACCTCTTGCTCACATGGGGCAGGTGTCGGGGCAGACCGAGCCTCCTGTGGCAACCTTGATTTTCATCTGTTTTCTTCCCCAGTTACGGAGTCTATCGCCCTTGTTTGTCTTGTGCCCGAAACATTATCCGCTCTTTGACGCTGGTGTTTTCCCTCGTTATGCGCCTACACGCTGCCGGGGTACAAGAGCCTCGGCAAAAAGAGGACCAGGTCTTCCCAGTAGGTGAGCAGACCGAGGATGGCGAGCTGCAAGAGGATAAAGGGCGCCACCGCCTTGGTGACGTAGATGAGGTCTTTTTCCGCCACGGCCCCGGTGATGTAGAGGCTCACCCCCATCGGTGGGGTGACGTAGCCTATGCCCAGGTTGATCGTCATCAAGAGCCCGAAGTGCAGGGTGTTGATGTCGAACTGGTGGAGCATCGGCAGAAATACCGGCGTCAGGATCATGGTGGCGCTGATGATGTCCATGAACATGCCGACGATCAAGAGGAAGATGTTGATTACAAAGAGGAACATGAACTTGGAGGTGATCGACGCGGTGACAGCGGCTGTTATCGCCTCGGGGATGCGCTCCATCGTCAGGTATTTACCGAAGACGGTGGCACCCGCCACGATGACTAGAAGTGTGCCCGACATGGTGGCCGACGAGACGATCACCCTCTTTGCTTCCGAGAAGCTCATGTCCTTGTGGATGTAGATCTCGACCACCAGGGCGTAGACGCAGGCCACAACCGCCGCTTCGTTGGCGGTAAAGACGCCGGAGAAGATGCCGCCGAAGATGAGCACCGGGAGCATCAGCGCCCAGAAGCCCTCTTTCATCACGGCCATGAACTCGGAGAAGGGCGGGGGCTTGCGCATCCGCATGCCGCCTTTGTAGCAGACGATGTAGGTGTAGACGCAGAACGAGACGATGATCAGCATGCCGGGCATAAACCCGGTGATGAAGAGTGCTTCGAGCGAGTCGTTGGAGATCATCGAATAGAGGATCATCGAGATCGAGGGCGGGATGACGATGCCCAGGATCGGCGCGGTGGTCATAACGCCCACCGCGTATTTTTCATCATAGCCCTCGGCCACCAGCGCGGGGATCATAAAGCCGCCTATCGCCACCACGGTGGCGACGGTGGAGCCCGATATTGCGCCGAAGAGCCCGCAGGCGATGATGCCCGCCATGCCGAGCCCGCCGGGGAAGAAACCGACGAAGGCTTTCGCCACCTTGATCAGCTTGGAGACGATCGTGCCCGAGCACATGATGTTGCCGCAGAGGATGAAAAAGAGCACCACCACCAGCGGGAACTTGTCCATACTCTTAAAGAACGCGTCCACCAACTGAAGCGACTGGACATCGAAGGGAAGAGTAGAGTGTGAGAGCAGCACCATCCCGATAAAGCCGGTGCCGAAGAGGCACAGGTAGACGGGGATCGTGAGCATCAACATCCCCATGAGCAGTAAAAGGGCTATG
Source organism: uncultured Kiloniellaceae bacterium (assembly GCA_964195725.1). Classification (GTDB taxonomy): domain Bacteria; phylum Desulfobacterota; class Deferrisomatia; order Deferrisomatales; family BM512; genus CAXMSR01. The sequence continues at coordinate 5,092 of CAXMSR010000035.1, forward strand.
TAAATGGCGTTATCCATCGTTTGCTGCTCCCGAGGTTTTCTCGGCGTCCTGGATCGACTCGCCGGTTATGTCCTCGTAGAAGACGTGGAGCAACCTGAAAAACATCAGAACCCCCATAAGCGGCAGGATGCAGTAGAGAAACACCTGTGGAATCTGGAGGATTACCGTTTTCATGCCCATGCGGTACTGAAAGTGCGCCATCATTACGCCATAGTAGGTGATGAAGACGGCGAAGATGAGCAGGGATACGTTTGAGACCATTTCCAGCGGACGCTTAAGGCCCTTGAAGATGTTGGGCAGGGCGTCTACCCGTATAAGCGAGCGGCTCTTTATCGCCGAAGCGCAGCCTACGAAGGTGGAGTAGATGATGACCTCCCTAACCAGTTCCTCGGGCCACGTCAGCGTGTAGGTGATGGTGTAGCGCGTTACCACGCTGACGAAGAGGGTCAAGAGCGCAGCCGTGACCGTCACGAAGAGGGTCCACTCCTCGAAAAAGCTGAGCACTTTATCGATACGGTAGAGGATTTTGCGTATCATTTGGAATGGTTACTCCGTTGGTGCCGCCGGGTACAAGGTGATGGGGGCGGCCAAAGCGGCCGCCCCCATGCCTTAAAGACTTATCCGAATGCTGCTTAGTAATCCAGGAAGTCCTGGACTTTCTTCAGGTAGTCGGCGCCGATTTTGTCGGCCCATGCTTTGTGCACACTGTCGCCCTGCTTGCGCAAGGTGGCCATCTCGGAGTCAGAGAGGGTGAAGAACTCGATGCCAGCTTCTTTAGCCTTGGCGATCTGCGCGTCTTCCTGCTTGCGGGTAAGATCGCGGGTCTTTGCGGACTCTTCGTTGATTACCTTTAGAAGGGTCTTCTGAAGGTCGGCGGGGAGGCTGTCGTACCACGCCTTGTTCAGCAGGTTGATGAAGAGGCCCTGCGCGTAGTTGATCTGCGTGAAGGATTTTGCGACTTCAAATTTTCTGGTGATGTTGCAGACCATCGGGGTGTGATCCAGGCCGTCGATGACGCCCTGTTTGAGTGAAACGGGCACGTCGGGCCAAGGCATGACCACGGCGTTGAGGCCCCAGGCTTCGTAAAGGCTCTTGTTGACGGGGGCTTCGGCGATGCGGAACTTAAGGGGTTTCGCGTCGGCCAGCGTCTTGACAGGTTTGGTGGTTGCCCAGCCATAGTTGCCGTAGCCGGTGATGTCCACCGCCATCAGACCCTTGTCCAGCGCGCCATCAAGGAAGGGCTGGGAGATCGCTTTGTCGGCGAGGAACTTGTCGAGCTTGTCAAACGAGTTGACGAGGAAGGGCAGGTTGACGATGCCGTACTTGGGGGAGATGTTGGCAGCCGCCACCGTGGAGCAGAGCATGCCCTGGATCGAGCCCATCATGAGCTGATTGATAACTTCCACTTCGCCGCCCAGCTGAGCCAGGGGATAGTAGTCGAAGAAGATCTGCCCGTTGGTCTCTTCCCACAGGCGATCGCGGATGCGGTAGCCGACGCCGACGCCCTCAATTACCGGGTGCGAGATGTTGGAGACCTTCATCACGTACTTGGCTCCGGAAGGATCGAACTTGGGCTTCCAATTCTCTAGCGGGTTCTTCTTGGCGGCCATGCTCAGGCCGGCTGTCGCCACCATGGCTACGGCCAGTCCCAGGGGAAGCAACTTCTTGAAAAGCTTCATATTCGGTTCTCCTTTTGCTGGTGGGGCCTTTTGTCGGCCCATGGGAATAAAACGCTGTTTTTTAAACTATCACAATATGGTGGCAATACTCCAGAAAATGGTTGCCTCCGCTGTTTTTAGCGCCTATCCCAGTGGTGATGCCTCACGGCCCAACTTGAAGGCTTCCAAGTTTAATTCCAACAATTTTGCAGGTATCGATGCTTCGAGCGCCTTGGCCCAGATATCTTGGTCAAACTCCAGAAGGGTGGAGAGCGCGCCGACCATAACGACGTTTGCCGAGCGGCGGTTGCCGGCCTGTTCGGCCAGTTTACCCGCGTTTACGACTCCCTTGCGACAGGGGAATGTCTCGTAACGCTCTATCACATCTTCGGGGTAGGTGGCGAACCCAGCCGATACGGTGGAGGGGTTTATCCTGTCCACCGCGTAGAGGATCGCTCCGTCGGGGCGCACATTGTGCGCGTGCCGCAGCCCCTCAAGGGGCTCGAATCCGGCGAGGATGTCGCATTGGCCGTTGGGCACTATCGGCGAGTATACTTCTTCGCCGATGCGCACATGGCTGACCACCGAGCCTCCGCGCTGGCTCATGCCATGCACTTCGCTCTGCTTGATCGAGAGGCCGGAGACAAGGGCGGCGTTTGAGAGAATCTTGCTTGCTAGAAGCACTCCCTGGCCTCCCACGCCAGCCAGGAGAATGTTTAAGGTCTTCATCGGTGTATTCCTTCTAAGCTGGTTATCGCACAATCGCGTCGAATTTGCATACCTGAGCACACACAGAGCATCCCGTGCAGAAATTTGGGTCGATCTGCGCCTTTTTGTCGTCACCATCATCGACCATGGAGAGTGCTATACAGCCCACCTTTATGCACTGCTTGCAGCCGGTGCATGCTTCGATGTCTACGTGGTAGAGCTCTTCTTTGACCTTGAACTGAAGAACGCAGGGGTCTTTTGTGATGATCACCGAGGGCGAGTCCTTGGCCAACTCTTCTTTCAGCACTGTCTCGACCTCTTTGAGGTCGTAGGCGCTGATGACGCGGGTGTTTTCGCGTTTGACACCCAGTGCCAGCACCAGCTTCTCCATGTCTATCTCGGCAGAATCGTTGCCCTGCAGGGTGTGGCCGGTGCCGGGGTTCTCCTGGCCGCCGGTCATCCCCGTTATGCGGTTGTCCTGGATGACGACTACTGCGTTGCCGTCGTTCCAGATCATGTCCATGAGCCCGGTGACGCCGGAGTGAAAGAAGGTGGAGTCGCCGATAACCGCCACTACCTTGTCCTCATTGCGTGTCGCTTCGCCCACTACCTTGGAGATACCGTGCGCCATCGTGATGGAGCCGCCCATGCACAGGCAGCTGTGCATCGCTTCAAGCGGCGGCAGCGCGCCCAGCGTGTAGCAGCCGATGTCTCCGGCGACGAAGACCTTCAGCTTTTTAAGCACGTAGAAGATGCCGCGATGCGAGCAGCCGGGGCAGAGCACCGGCGGGCGTACCGGGAGCCCCGCTGAGGGGGCGGTCAGCGCGGGGGTGATGCCGGAGAGCATCTCTTCCACGCTGGTGGGCTCAAGCTCGCCGACGATGGGGAACAGGTCTTTGCCGTGGGTGACTTCTACTCCCGCCAGCCGAATTTGTTCTTCAAGGAAGGGGTCTAGCTCTTCGACTACGATCAGCTTGTCTACAGTTTTGGCGAAATCCGCCACAAGCTTGGGGCTGATCGGGTAGGTGAAGCCGAGCTTTAGGAAGGTGGCGCCGGGCTGAGCCTCTTTGGCGTACTCGTAGGCGATGCCCGACGAGACGATGCCCACCGAGGTGTCGCCTTTTTCAATCCTGTTCATGGGGCTGTTTTCGCCCTCTTTGCGCATGTCGTCCAAGCGCGCCTCTATCACCGGGTGCTTGGGGCGCGCAAAGCCGGGGAGCATCGTGTATTTTTTGGTGTCGCGCACGAGCCCCTCGGGTTTTGGCAGCTCGGTGCGCTCGCCCAGCTCTACCACCGATTTGGAGTGGGAGATGCGGGTGGTGGTGCGAAAGAGCACGGGGGTGTCGTAACGCTCGGACATCTCGAAGGCGAGCTTTAGATAGTCCTTGGCCTCCTGGCTGTCGGAGGGCTCGATGAGCGGGATCTTGGCGAACTTGGCGTAGTTGCGGTTGTCCTGCTCGTTCTGGCTCGAATGCAGGTTGGGGTCGTCGGCGCACACGAGCACCAAGCCGCCGCGTACCCCGGTGTAGACCGAAGTGAAGAGCGGGTCGGCGGCGACGTTGACCCCGACGTGCTTCATGACCACCAGCGTGCGCGCACCTGCGATGGAGGCACCAACCCCCACTTCTAGCGCGGTTTTTTCATTGGGAGACCACTGGGAATAGATGTCGCCCTGGTAGAGCTTGGCGACGTTCTCCAATATCTCGGTTGAGGGGGTGCCGGGGTAGGCGCAGGCAAAGGTGACACCCGCTTCCCATGCGCCCCGGGCTATGGCTTCATTGCCGGAGAGTACTTCTCTCATGATCGTTATCCTTCAACGTAAAGGTGATGAAAATTCTCTGTAGGTTCTATCTCTGTAGGTTCTATTATAG
>CAXMSR010000036.1:0-9277 GCA_964195725.1 uncultured Kiloniellaceae bacterium
AGCGTGCAAGTGAATTCTGCGGGAGAAGCACAGCTACGGGCTCATGCAATTTTAAAAGTCGGAGGACTAGATGATCTTCACTGGAAAACTTGGCGCGACGCTTCTCTCTTGTATATTGTTCTTCTGCTTTTTTTCAGCCTCCTCCCTGGCCGCGATGCCAGTGGCGGGCGAGCTGGCGCCGGACTTCTCCTTCACTTTCCACGCCTCGGACGAAGCCAGCACCCTGGATAAGGTGCTGGGCAAGAAAGCCACCCTGCTCTTCTTCGTACAGACAGCCTGCCGCCCCTGCCTTCGCGAGATAAAAGCCGCGCGTGAGCTGGCCGACGAGAACAGCAGCTTAAGTGTGCTGAGCGTCTTTGTTGACATCTCTCCCAAGACGATCAAGCGGTATCTGCAGAACAACGAACTCATCCTGCCCACAACCTGGGACGAGGACGAGAGCATCAGCAAGCTCTACTCGATAACCTTCACCCCCACAAGCTTTCTGCTCGACAACAAGCGTAAGATAGTCAAGGCCTACAAGGGCTTTCACCGGGGCGCTGAAAGAACGCTGAAGAGCGACGTGGAAGAGCTGCTGGGCAGATAAAAAAAGCGCCGGCCCTTAAAGCACTTCTTAGCGATGGCACAAAAAGAGCCTCCACCCGAAAGGGGGGAGGCTCTTCAATTTCATCTGTTAAATCAAGACCCTATATATATCAGCCTTCATTCTTCCACTTGTTTTTTCCCTTACCTTTTCCCTTGCCCTTCTTTTTGTGCTTTTTCGGGGGATGCTTTTTGACTACCTCCCTGTGGTAGAGGTAGGGCTTGCCCACGTCCATCTCAAGCGAGATGTAGGTAGCCGACCCCAGGAGTATCGAACCGGGCAGCTGGGCGCCGACGCGCCAGTTGACGCCCTCCAGATAGAACCAGACATTTCGCACGGGCTCGAAGTAGACGCCATACGACGGATAGTAGCGGTACTTGTGCTTTGCGCGATGCCCATGCGCCGGAGCCCAGGGCGGCGGGCCATGACCGGGGCCGGGGGCAGGTGCTACAACCACCGGGGCATGGTGTGGCGTGGAGTGGCCGGACGCCCTCACCCCAATCCTGTTCGCACACCCGGAAAACACCAGCACGAGCGCAAAGAGCAGGGCGTATATCGGTAACTTTTGAATTTTCATGGTCTTTAACCTCCAAATGAAATCTTCAATAGAACTTTGTCCCTATTCGGCACAGGATTTTCCTGTCAGGCAAGGAGTCCGGTGAGCGAAAGAACGGGACAAAGAGCAGCAGCCAGAGAAGTGGATGAGCATTCGTCCTTCCGCTTCCCTGCGGGTAAGGCCATTAAATGAAGCTTTATGGCCGGGTGGCGCGGCTCGCAGGCCCGCTCCTTGAGCGAGTCGGCGACGCAGTATAGCGGAAAAAGCCGAAGCCGAACCGTACCACCACTATCAATCTTCCAGAAAATAATTATACCCCTGCTTAGAGCCCATCTCAATAACGTCGTACGCCTCGGCAGCGCCACGCGCGGTCAGAAGGTGCGCGCGCACTTCGGGGTCGCTCATCAGCCCCGCCACCGCCGCCATCACCTCAAGGTGACGATCCGCCATCCCCTCCGGGGTGGCGACCATGATGATCACACGCACCGATTCGCCATCGGGGGCGTCAAAATCGACACCTCTGGGGCAGATACCCATGACACCTAAAATCTCTTCGCCCGAGCTCAACCTCGCGTGGGGCAGCGCCACGCCCGAGCCCACTGCCGTGGAGAACGAGCGTTCGCGTGCCTCTACCGATTCCACCAGTTCTTCCAGCGTCAGGTCGGTCACCCCGTGGGTGCGGATGAGAAACTCGCCCAGCTTTCTTATGGCGTCCCAGCGGTCATCGCATTTGAGGGGATAGAGGATGTGCTCCTCCTGCAAGAACTCTACAAGCCTGCGCCGGTCCATCCCGGCCTCGCCCGCAGCACGCACTGCTTTTCGCACCAGCGGCGGGCCAATGATCTCGTTTAAGACCACTGCCGCCAACACCACGGTGGTGATTATCTCTATGAACTCGTCGGAAAAACGCGGGTCGCCCTGGAGGATGACGACAAGCCCGATGGCGAGGCCCGCCTGGGGGATAAGCGTCGCGCCGACGCCAAGGCGTATCCGCGCCGGGGCGTTGGCCAGTACTGCACCAAGGCTGCCACCCACTACCTTGCCCAACACGCGCGCAACGAAATAGCCCGTTCCCAAAAGTCCCATCGCGGGGAGCGCCGCTAGGTGCAACGATACGCCTGCGAGGGTGAAAAAGCAGGTGAGCACCATCGGCTCAAAGTTCTCAAGCGCGCTCACCAGCTGCTCGCCATCCTTGGCGGAGTTGCCGAGAAATATCCCCATCGCCAGGTTGGCCAAGAGCGGGGAGACCCCCACCAGCTCGGCCCCGCCGGTTGTCACCAGCACTCCGAAGAGCAACCCTGAAAAGGGGGCTATCATCTTTCGGCGAAAGCCGGTGACCAGCGCCCACCCGGCTAGGCTACCGAAGAGCACCGCCACCGCCAGCTGGGCGAAGGTGGCAAGGGCGGCCTTCCAAAATTCGCCGCCGATGGGCTTGGCGTAGTAGCCCGCCACCGTGGTGGCCACCGCGAAGAGGATTATGCAGATGACGTTGTCCAGCCCCACCGCCGCAAGCGATGTTTTTACCATCAGCCCCTTGGCGCGTTCCTCTTTGAAGACCGCCAGCACCGTGGCCGGTGCGGTGGCGACCGCGACCGCGCCCAGCACCACCGCGACGTCGACACGCGCTGTCGCCCACCACGCCGCAGCCATCACCAGCCCGCCGGTAAATGCCACCTCGAAGAACGTTACAAGGATTATGCGAAGTTTGGCGTTGTGAAGGCGGCGATAGCTCAGGTGCCCGCCGATCACTACCGTCATCAGCCCCATGGCGAAGATAGTCACCGGCTCCAGCATCCTGGCCGTATGCTCTGAAAAGAGCCCCAGCATCGAGGGGCCCATGATGAGGCCCGACAGGATGTTGCCCGTGACCGAGGGCATATGCAGGCGTCGGGCGACTATGCCCCCCATGTGACCAGCCGCGAAGATGAGCGCGACGATGAGCAGGGGATTGACGGGCTGAAGGGTCATCGCTATTCCGGCGCTGGCGCTATCAAGGTTAGTCCAACTTGCTCACGGGGACGATCCGGGCGTGGGAGCGCCCGCAGCCGCACTGTTCGCGGGAGAGGACTCTGGCCGTGCAGCCGGTGCGAAAACGCAACATCGGGAGCGCTTCGCGAGTGAGCGTCGTTATCACCAGCTCGCCCTCTTCGCCGTCCGTCACCGCTTTGTCGCCGCCCACTTCGACTATCTCCATCAGGTAGTGGTCTTCCCAGATGTGGACGCCGTTTCCCTCGCTGCACTCCATGCCCAGAGAACCCACGCCGCCGGTCTCGGCGGTGCCGAAAACGAAGAACACGTCGATATCCAGCCGTCTTCGTATCTCGTCGCGTTCGCCATCCTGAAAGTTGCGCCCGTCGAAGATACCGATCTCAAGGGCGGGAAGTGCTGCGCGGTTGGCCTCGATGAGCGCTACCAGCTCCAGCGCCTTTGAGTGGGGCGCGCAGACGATGCGCACGTTGAAGTCCCTCATCACAGCCAGCTGCTTTTCCGGGTCTGCCGGCCCGGTGGGCAAGATGGCCAACCCTCCCAGGGATGCACCGTGGAAAAAGCCAAACCCGCTGTCGTACATATCGAAATCCGCCACGATCTGCACCACGTCGCCCTTGCGCGCCCCTGCCATGTAGTAGCAGCGCGCCATCATGTGTGCCCACTGGCGGATGTCGGACTCGGTGTAGGGCATCGCCACGGGTTTTCCACGGGTGCCCTGGCGGGTGTGTACTTCGCGGACCTCTTCGGGTGAGATGCAATCACCGCACAGCGGATAGCACCCGGCGGCTACTTCAGTATCGACAAAGGGCAGGCGCGCTATGTCATTGATGCCGTCAAAGTCGTTGAAATCGATCCCGGCGGCCTCGAATCTGCCGTTGAAACACTTGGAGTTCGCTCCGAGTTGGCGCACAAGACGGCGAAGCCGCTCTGCCTGGACGATACGGATCTCGACTGCGCTCATTGTTTCGGCTTCGGGGTTCCACATACCGCTCATTGTCATCCTCGTGGGTGAGTTTACACCTTGTCTTTGCCGCCATTATCCCGTTGCGCCATCGAAAACGTCAAGCTCCACTCGCGCCCAACCCGCAGAACAGGCGACTTATGAGGGAAAAACCCCTTTAATCCAACACTTTGTGGCTAAAAAACAAAAAAGCCCGCCCGGCTCGTCGCGCGGGAGGGCTTTTCCATGCGGAATTTTTGGCGCTACCTCTTCATGACCATCCAGTGGAAGGTGAAAATGCCCACCACGTCATCATCGTCGTTGCGAAGCTCAGTCACTACCGACTGCCGGGCGCGGCTCTTGCGGGTCAGGGTCTGTTTCAACTCATCCAGCTCTTCCTGGGGGGTCTGAACAAAGGAGCGGATGCGGCCCTGAGCCGGTTTGCGGTACTTGCCCTCGGAGCGGGCGAGGAGCACCAGAAACTCGTCTACCCTGTCGCCCAGAAGCTCGACCATCACCTGACCTGCGGTCGCCTCACCCAGCCCATAGAGGGCGCTGGCGTGTACGGTGCCTACGTGGTTGTGGTATTTGGAGTCGTCTTCAAGGCAGAGAAATCCCTCTTCTTCAGGAGCGCATTTTCCCATCCCGATCATTACGTTGAAGGGCAAGTCACACATGTGAAGCATATTTCACCTCGGTTGCTTAAGTGTTTTTATCTGCGTAAAGCAGCAGACATTCATATTCCTTTACGTGATTTATAAACTCGTGGATCACTTCCGCCGCTTCAAAACCCACGCACTCGGAGCGTGACATGAAGCGCGCGCCCTTGTCAAACCGCACCCCGAGAAGCTCGACCATCGGGATGCGCTCTACCTCAAAGCCCACCGCTTTGGCCACCTTCGCTACATGGTCAAAGCGGATCGAGTACTCGGCGTGGTCTTTTAGCTCGATGCGTCGTGGCTGTCCGGTGGCGAGCATCTCCAGAAAATCATAGGGAGCGGCCAACTTGACATCGGCGCTGTGCTCCGTCAGGAAGACCGCGCGGGTGCGTCCGGCCAACTTCTCCACCAGCTCAAGCGCGCCGAGGTTCAATGCTACCGGGCCTCGTGCGGGAATGTCTAGCTGATATTGCGCCACGATGCGCGCCACCCTGCCCATCGGCTCGTGGCCAAAGGGTGCCCCCTTTAGAGCCAATTCACGCAATTTAGCGGCATCGATGGCGTCCACCGTCGGCAGATCTCCGATGTTCTCGTTGGCTATTACCAAGTCTACGCTGCCACTTAAACCGTCCAGATAGTCGAACATATCGGCTTGCACGAAATCGATATTGCACGCGGTGCCAAGACGCTCTCGCTGTAGCGAGACAAACCTTGGCGCTATATCGACCATCGAAACATTCGCTGGCGAAGCCACCCGCAAAAACCCCTCCATCAGGGTGCCGTATCCCCCGCCCAGCTCCAGCACCGTGGAGCGGGACAGATCCCCCAGCCGATCCTCAACAAAGCGCGCCACCCGTTCGCCATAGGGCGCGGCCTCCATCAGCGCGCCCATCGCCGCCGCTTCGCGCGAGCCAAGCGATTGGCAGATCGTCATCTCCCACAGAAGCGAGGGGTTCTCGCTCTTGTAGTACTGCGTTGTGTCGTTTACTTCAACACGTATAGCCAAACGGACCTCCGCTGGTCTTTGCCGGTTGCGCACACGGCGACTTAGTGCCTTACCGCTTTCACAAAAAAAGAGGGGCCGACGCTTTAATGCCGACCCCTCTTCTAGCTGACTTTCCGCTCCCCCTGAAGGGCGCGCCTACTGGTATTTAGCCCTTGTTGCCACGGTTCTCAACAAGCGACTCCACGACACTCGGGTCGAGCAGGGTGGAGGTATCGCCAAAACCGCCGTCAACTTCGTTCGCGGCGATCTTGCGCAGGATGCGGCGCATTATCTTGCCCGAACGGGTCTTGGGCAGGCCCGGCGCCCACTGGATGTAGTCGGGCGAGGCGATGGGGCCGATCTCTTTTCTGACCAGCACAACCAGCTCTTTTTTGAGCTCGTCGGTACCCACAACGCCAGCGTTCAGGGTGACGTAGGCGTAGATGCCCTGTCCCTTAAGCTCGTGGGGGCAGCCAACGACAGCCGCTTCGGCCACGTTGGAGTTTAGCACCAGGGCGCTCTCGACTTCGGCGGTGCCCATGCGGTGACCAGAGACGTTGATAACATCATCGATGCGACCGGTGATCTGGTAGTCGCCATCAGCGTCGCGGTTGGCGCCGTCGCCAGTGAAGTAGTAGCCGTCATACTGGACGAAGTAGGTGGTGCGAAAGCGATCTTCGTCGCCGTATATGCCACGCATCTGTCCCGGCCAGGGGCGACGGATGCAAAGCGCGCCTTCTGTTACGCCGGAGAGCTCGTTGCCCTTTTCGGGATCGACGATCACGGGCTCGATGCCGAAAAACGGTGTCGTGGCCTTGCCGGGCTTCATGTCGATGGCGCCGGGCAGCCCGGTGATGAGGATGCCGCCGGTTTCGGTCTGCCACCAGGTATCGACGATCGGACAACGACCCTCGCCGACAACGTTGTAATACCATAGCCACGCTTCAGGGTTAATCGGCTCGCCGACTGACCCGAGCAAGGGTCAGGCTGTCGAGCTTGTCCAGGCGGTCGGTGACGTAGCTGTCACCCTGGCTGGCGATGGCGCGGATAGCCGTGGGGGCGGTGTAGAGCGTGTTGACCTTGTGCTTGCCTACGATGTCCCAGTAGCGGCCTGCGTCGGGATAGTTCGGAACACCCTCGAACATCATGGTGATGGCGCCGTTGCACAGCGGGCCGTAGACGATGTAGCTGTGTCCGGTTACCCAGCCGATATCGGCGGCGCAAAAGTAGATGTCGCCGTCATGGTAATCGAAGACATACTTGTGGGTGAGCGAGGTGTAGACGAGGTAGCCGCCGGTGGTGTGTTTGACACCCTTGGGCTTTCCGGTGGAGCCGGAGGTGTAGAGGATAAAAAGCGGGTCTTCCGAATCCATCCACTCGCACTCGCACTCGGCAGAGGCGGCTGCGCTCTCTTCGCCGAACCAGCAGTCACGATCGCCCATGGGCGTATCGAGCTCGGAGCCCACATGTTTGACGACGACAACGGTGGTGATCGTGGGACACTCGGCCACGCCAGCGTCGGCCTGGGCCTTCTGGTCAATGAGCTTTGCGCCGCGATAGTAGCCGTCGCAGGTCACCAGGAGCACGGATGCGCAATCCTGGATGCGGTCTTTAAGCGCTGAAGCGGAGAAACCGCCGAAGACGACGGAGTGGATCGCGCCGATGCGCGCGCAGGCCAACATGGCTACGGCCAGCTCGGTGATCATGGGCAGATAGAGGGTTACCACGTCGCCCTTCTTGACGCCCTTGGCTTTCAGGACGTTGGCGAAGCGGCAGACCTGCTCGTGCAGCTCTTTATAGGTGACAGCCTTGTCGACGGTGGGCTCGTTGCCCTCCCACAGGATGGCGGTCTGGTCGCCACGGGTCTCAAGGTGGCGGTCGAGGCAGTTATACGAGATGTTGAGCTTGCCGCCCAAATACCACTCGACGCTGACTTCGTCCTTGGAGTATTTCCACTGCTGAACCTTGTCCCACTTCTTAAACCAGGTTACCTGCTCCTCGGCCATCCTGGCCCAGAAGCCGTCGTTGTCTTCAATCGACTCTTTGTAGAGTTCGGCATACTGCGCGCGATTCTTGAACCACGCCTTTTGGGTAAAATCTGCAGGCGCTGCATAGACTTCCTTCAATGGGGTGTCAGACATCTGGCTTGCTCCTTTCGATATGTTACCAATGAGAACGACTACCTCTAATAAATGCTCAACAAGTTCAACCCCTCGAACCCCCCACCTCTTGCCACGAGGGCAAAACGCAGGGTCACGAGGCAAGGAGTATACAGTGACTTCCTCAAACGCGGCAAGAGCAAAACATTGTTATGAATAGACATAGCGGGCACTTTGCACTCTGCCCGGCGCATTCCCCTTTATGCCCCGCAAAGATTTGGATGAATACCCTACGCGGAAAACCCCTTTTTTTTATGCTGAATTACCATTCACCTTGTCTTGGCAGGGCTTTATGGCCCCAAAAAAGAAATTTATCACAAGCGAAGCGCCCCTCCCCGGCATCCCTTTTGAGCTGCCTCGGCTTCTGTGCATGTGCTTGTCTTGAACTTCCCACGTACGAGGTGACGCTTCGGCAAGGCTCCCTGTGGCCGGACAGTTAAACACCCTTCAAAACGCAATGTTGCAATTAAGCACAGCTGCACCAGCCGCAACAACGCCCGGCCCGGCCAAAACCACACTGCAAAAAGCGGGCTTCTTGACAAATTAAAACAGCTGCTTTAATCTTGCGCTTGAATCAGCCATTTAACTCTGAAAGGATCTTTCATGGACCCTGCATCCACTGCGCAAGGGCAAACGCCTCCCCTCCCCGCGCGCGAGCGCCTTTTGGCGGCGGCGTTGACCGTTTTCGCAAAGTGCGGCTACGACGACGCCTCAACGCGAGAGATCACCGAAGCGGCGGGCACAAACGTCGCCAGCGTAAACTACTACTTTGGCAGCAAACAAGAGCTCTACACCGAGCTGGTGCGCACGCGCGCCCGCGAGTGCCAGCGTTTGCGGATGGACGCGGTAAAGACTGCCCAGGCTGCGAATTTGAATGTCGAGGGAATCTTTCGAGCGTTCATACACGTACACCTCTCGCGCTCTTTTGGCGAAGATGGCCCCGAAACCGACATGGCGCTCTTCTTCCACGAGTTCACCTCTCAGGGGCCGGGCTTTCCCATCATCGTCGAAGAGATGATCCACCCGGCGCACAAGGTCCTCACCGGCCTGCTCATCGGGAACTATCCGGGGATGACGCCCGAGAAGGCTACGCTCTGCATCGGCTCGCTGATGGCGCAGGTGGTCCACTTCATCCGCAACCGCCCTGTAATGGAGGCGATAAACGAACAGAGCGCCAATAGGCTGTCGGCGGACTCGCTCTGCGACCACATCATCGAGCTCACCTTCCACGGCCTCGACAGGTTCGCCATCGCAAAGAACAACACCGGCGGGGAGGCGATAAAGTGACCGTTAAAAAGCTCCTCGTCCCAGCCGCCGCAGCGCTGCTCGTCCTGTCGTTTGCGTCCGGCTGCTCTACCCTGCCGGAGGCGACAAAGCCGCCGCTCCCCGTTGGCGCACCCCAGGCC
>CAXMSR010000037.1:0-9009 GCA_964195725.1 uncultured Kiloniellaceae bacterium
CATTAAAAAAGCAATATCCGCGCCAACGGCGATGCCCTTCGCTTGCAGCCCCGCCAGAATGGGCACTATCGGTATCTGGTGCGCCGGTAGCGGCAGCGCCAGCACCGTGGCCGCCAACACCGAAGAGGGGCCATATTGGCCCACCAGCGCGGTTACCCACTGGATCGGCACAAAGACGTGTATCAGCGCCTCCAGAACCAGCGCCAGCCCCACCCAGAGGCACACGAAGAGGCCCACATCGAGGAGCCTGTCGAAAAAGAAGCGCCAACGACTGCTACGGGGGGTTACGGTCATGGTTTTAAGGATCAAACCGTTGGCGCACCCTATGTCATAGCCCGAGGCCAGCTCGCCGTTCTCATTAAATACTGGTGAAAGGCGCACAATGTTTCCAGAAAAATAGCCAGTGCGTTCAAAAAACCAGGTAATCGTCCCGCCGCTCATCCCCAGAAAGAGCGCGCCGCCCAATTTCCACCACGCCAGCTCGGGGCCGAGCGCGCCCCAGGTGAGGAAAAAAGAGGTCGGATCCATCACCGGGCTGGTGATGAGCAGCGCGATCAGCGGCGCGATAGCCACGCCGGAGAGCGCCATGGGGATGACCACGGGGAGGATGCCGCAGGAACACAGCGGCGACAGCGTGCCGATAAGGCAAGCGATGGGGATGGCCCAGAAACCGGCTTTGCCCACGTAGCCGCGTACTTTGCGGTCCCACTGAAAAGTTTTTATAAGCGCCGCGATGACGATCCCCAGAAGGGTGAACCACCACATGCGGCCAGCTTCGCGTCCGAGGACGTGCAGGAATTGCTCCAGGGCTTCCAAGGCTACTCCGAGCTCTCTTCAGGTGCGGTGATATGCTGCACCACCAGTTCTTCCGGGGCATTCTCCAGCTCTTTTAGCAGAGCCTCCATCTCCTCTTTGGTGCCGCTGCCGCTGCGGCGCATTTCGCCGTACCGCTGCCCGATAGCCAGCGCCTCGTCGGTGAGCCCCACCGTCGCCGAGAACCGCTTGGTGGCGTTGTATGCTTCTAAAAGGTGTAGCCCGTCGGGCTCAGATTTCAGGTTGCTGTTGCCCATCGTCGTGCCCAGGGCGGCGGCGATGCCGTCGAGCGCGCAGGTGCGATGATAATAGGTGGCGCGAACGTCGCCGTCCTCGCCGTGTCGGCCCACCACTCTTTTGGCGGCCAGCCCCAGCCGCGCGCCCAGAATGGACATGGGGCAGCGGTGGCCGTGGAAGCGTTCGAGAAAGGCGTAGAAATCCTCGCCGTCGAAGGGGGGCTCTTCGTAAACGGGTTTTGTATGATCAGAAAGCGTAATGATGCGGGCAGTCATTTTTATCTATCTCGTTGTAGACTTGCGTCATGTCGGGGGTGAGCCACGGTACCACTTGTCTTAGCGCCGTTTCAAAGTCCTCGGCGGTTACCACGTCGCGGTCTGCCTTAAGAGCGGTGAGCATTGCGCGCTTGCACAAACTCTCCGCGTCCCAGCCCACGTAGCCTTCGGTGCGGTGCGAGAGCTCTTTTGCGGTGATCTCGGGCGAGAGGCTGGGCATCTTGTTCAGATATATCTCAAGCATACCCTCCCGATCGATGGCGCGCGGCGGGTGGAAGAATATTTTGCGGTTAAAGCGGCGGTGTTCTTTGATAATCGCCTGATCCACCGTGTCGATGCGGTAGCACGAGCCCACCAGCATCACCTGGGGATGGTTCTCTACGATGTTGTCGATCTGGCGGATGAAGAGCTCGGAGAGCTCTTTGTCGGCAAAGGTGGGCGGGATGCCGCGCAGGTTGCCGGGGCCCCACTCGTAAGAGCACCCGGCGCGCGGGCAGAGCCACTCGGTGTCGGAGATAAAGAGCACGCAGGGCGCTTCGTGGATCGCGTCGTGAAAAGCGTTCTCCATCTGCTCGGGCTTGCCCAGCATCTCCTGGCCCGAGATGTAGACAAAGCCAGCGCCGGCCTCGGTGGCGGCGGCCTCGGCCATCATGGTGATGCCTACGCCCAGAGGCCCCCACAGCATCACCCCGGCGGGGCGGGTGAGGCCGAGGGTCTTCATCAGCTCGGGCTTTTGAAGCGGCAACGATACCATCTCGCGCACCAGCTCTTTCACCTCGGCGAAACCTCCGATGTCGTCCCAGACCAGCTCGGGACGGCGGACTTCATAAAAGATGTTCTCTAACTTCTTGTGCATGTCAACTCACTCATTATCTGGCCGCCGGGGCAGGCCGGGCGGCGGTTATTCGTCACAAAACAGCCAAAAGTTCAATAATTTGTCGCGCCCCCCTTCACCGGAGGGGCTTTGGTGTGTAAATATATAACATATACGGTGCGGCTGTGCGTAACATAAGCAAGCCGCGTGCCTGCGCCCCTCGCTGCTACGGGCGCTAATACGCCTGAAAGGAGCCGCCTCATGGGCCGAGGATTCGACGACGCACTCACCGACAAAGATCTGCTGCATCTTATGGGTGTTCGCGAGCGCATGAAGAACCTCTTCGACGAGCCGCTTGGTTTCGGCGAGGACTCTGGCTCGGCCATGCTGTGGAAGCCCCTGGTAGACATCTGCGACGACGGCGACAACTACCTCATCACCGCCGAGCTGCCAGGAGTACGCGAAGACTCGATCTCTCTCCAGATAGTAGACGGTGCCCTCGTCCTCAAGGGCGAGCGTATACCCAATACGACTGAAAACGTCGAGTGTTACCACCGGGTGGAGAGACCCGAAGGCCCGTTTAGCCGGATATTCAGCTTTCCCGAGCCGGTAGATGCTAAAAAAATCAAGGCGCACTGCGAGGATGGAGTGCTGCGGGTTGAGCTGCCCAAAGCTGAAATAGGCGACCTGGAGGCTGTGCAGATCGAGATAGATTAGGGGCGCAGCGGGGGGCGGCTTTCTGCCGTCTCTTTCGGTTTCTGAAGGAACCTGTCGATTTTCCCGATAAAAATTTCGTCTGATGCTTTTCCTCTGTTTCCCCCGGGCAGAGTGTCAGCTACAATTGCCGACGTTTCGCGGCGTGGAATATTGCCTGTCAGTTAAAGAGGCCCGCTGCTGTGAAGGGCAGCGCTTTACCTGTAGGATTAAACTTTGAACGTATGGGGGAGCGCAACACGGGTGTTTTGCCGGTAAAGCGCTGGATAAAGCGCTGAGGATGACTAAAACGATTACAGCTGCCGTGTAGCGGTCAAAGTGCAGTAGACTGTTGGCCGACGCACGCATAGTCAAACTATTATAAAAGGAGTATCCATATGTCCGAGTTCAATAACGTAACGGTAGTAAAGGCGGCAAATGTCTATTTTGACGGGAAGGTGACGAGCCGCACCGTCCTCTTTGCCGATGGCTCGAAGAAGACGTTGGGGTTCATGACGTCGGGAGAGTACACCTTCAAGACCGGCGAGGCCGAGGTGATGGAGGTGCTTGGCGGCTTGATGGAATACAAGCTGGAGCCAACCGACGAGTGGATGCGGGTGAAGGCGGAAGAATCCTTCGAGGTGGCTGCAAATTCTTCTTTCTACGTCTGGGTAAGCGAGTACGTCGATTACTGCTGTTCGTACGGAGAATAGCTTTTTTCAGGGGCGGGCCGTAGCGTTAAAAACGCAGGTTGCATTAGCCTCCTTCCGGTGTAGGGTTTGTATGAACCTAAAGGCAGGGAGGATGCCATGATTAAGGTTGCGCGGTTGAGCTGTGTTTTGTTCCTGTCGGTGTGCTGTCTTTTTGTCGTCACGTCTTATGGCGGCGACGCAAAGACGGCGGTGACGGGGGTGGCGCTTCCCGAGGGCTACCGCCAGTGGGTAGGTGTCGCGCCGTCGCACCGAACCGACAAAGGGCACATGCGGATGATGCTGGCCAACCCCGTAATGGTGAAAGCCTATGCGAAGGGTACGCTGCCTTTTCCCGACAGCTCGGTGCTTGTAAAGCTCGTCTACAAAGCCGTCAAGAGCGATGAGTGGGAAGACGCCATAGTGCCCGGCGAGGCGATGAGCGTCGAGGTGATGACGAAGGACTCCGCCAAATACCCGACCACCGGCGGATGGGGGTTTGGCCGCTTCTCTCCCGAGGGCGAGCCCAGGGGCGACGCACAGCTGTACGAGTCGTGCTTTCCCTGCCACGAGGCCAACGTGAAGGGGCACGACTACATCTTCACCCACTGGGCCAAGTAGGGGTTGAACACCCAGAGCCACGCCATCCTGACTTTTATGCTCCTGCGCCCTTTTGTTTCAAGGGGGATGACGCAAGAGCTGGAGGGCAGGGCTGCGGGGCGCGTGAACACCGCGATCTTTCTCGGCGCGCTCTGCCCCGATCTGCCGCTCTACCTCTTTTTTGGCTGGTATACGTTCATCGAGCGCGCTTCGCAAACACTTGTCTGGGGCGAGTACTATTTTCTGCCCCAGTGGCAGGGGGTCTTTGATTTTTCCCACTCCTTTCCCCTGTGGGGCGGGGGGCTGGCGATGGGAGTGTGGTTTGAGCGCCGCGAGCTCTGCCTCTTCATGGCGGCGGGGTTAATGGCTTCATTTCAGGATGTCCTGCTCCACTTCGATGATGGCCACGCACATTATTTCCCCTTCTCCGACTACCGCTTTGCCTCGCCCGTCTCTTATTGGGATCCTTCGCACTACGGCAGCGTTTTTTCGATAGCTGAAGCCGTTGCAGTAACGGGCGCTGCAATCTGGATCTTTCCCAGGCTACAGACCCGTTGGGGAAAGGCAGCGTTAATGCTCGGCGTTATTTCCCTTTGGGGAACGAACGCGCTCTGGTCTACCCTGTTTCATATATTTTAAGGCAAAGCAGCTGACAATTTACGAAGGGAAATAATATGAAGACTGCGCTCGTGTTGATCGACATCCAGAACGACTACTTTCCCGGCGGAGCGATGGAGCTTACGGGGGCTGACGAAGCCGGAGCGAAGGCAGGGCAGTTGTTGGCCGCAGCGCGCGGGGCGGGTGCTGGCGTGTGCCACGTACAGCATATAGCCGCGCAGCCGGGTGCCACCTTCTTTTTGCCGAACACCACCGGCGTGGACATCCACAGCGCCGTCGCGCCGCTGCCCGACGAGCATGTTGTGCCCAAACACTTTCCCAACAGCTTCAGGGCGACAACGCTTGCTTCCCGCCTGGAGGAGGAGGGGATAGAGCGTATTATCTTTGCCGGGATGATGACCCACATGTGTGTAGACGCCACGGTGCGGGCGGCGTTCGATATGGGGTATACGTGCGCGGTCGCCTCCGAGGCCTGCGCCACCCGCGCGCTCTCTTGGGAGGAAAAGGAAGTAGCCGCAGACGACGTTCAAGCGGCTTTTCTTGCCGCGCTGGGTTCCGTCTACGCCCAAGTCGATACGGTTGAAGAGTTAGCCAAGCTTTTCATTTGAAGAGGTCGTAATAAATGAATATCTTAGTTGTATTGGCGCACCCGGATATAGCGAGCTTCAACCATGCTATCGCCGCTGCTGCGGTTGAGATGCTGGAGGCTGCGGGGCACACCGTCTGGTTTCACGATCTCTACGCCGAGGGGTTTGATCCCTCGCTCCCCGCCAGGGAGATCCCGACCGGGGGCAAGCCCGCCGGGCTGGCAGCACTGCACTGCCGGCAGCTGGCCGAGGCCGACGGCATCGTCATCGTACACCCCAACTGGTGGGGCGCGCCGCCAGCCATCATGAAGGGCTGGATCGACCGCGTCTTTCGGCCCGAGCTGGCCTACCGCTTCCTTGAAGGCGACGGCGGCGAGGGGGTGCCGGAGGGGCTCTTGAAGGCCAAGACTGCGGTTATTTTAAACACCGCCAACACCTCGGACAAGCGCGAAGCCGCCGCCTTTGGCGACCCGCTTGACAATATCTGGAGAAGGTGCGTGTTTTCCCTCTGCGGTGTCGAGGATGTGCGGCGAAAGACCTTCTCCATAATGATTACATCGACGCCGACCCAGCGCTGCAAGTGGCTCGAAGAGGTGCGAGAATTGGTGGGCGGGGCCTTTTAGCCGCCGCATGGGGAAGCGTTGTCAAGAGCTTGCGTTTTGGAGGACTAAAGTATCCCCGCTATGCCCATGCCGGGAGTGGTTTCAAGGTCGATCTCTTCTTCGTCGTCGTCTTCGGTGCGTACGTAGGGCATGAGCGGTTTTTTCTCGTTTTCGCAGAGGATAAGCGCCGTTTTGCCGTTTGTCAGGCGTACCCTTTTACCGGTGGCAGTCACCCCTACGAGCTTGGCCAACGGCCCCAGAAACGCTCTGTTGATGCTCCCCTGCCGGGCGCCGATCAGTAGCAGGGTAAAGGCTTGCTGGGCGTTGCTGGGTGGCCTGTACGGCCGCACCGTGCGGATGGCGTCGTAGACGTCGGCCACCGTCACCAGCATGGTGGCGGGGTGAATGTGTTGGCCGGGCAGCCGCGCAGGGTAGCCGCCGACCCCGGCCGACATGTGGTGCTGGTAGGCGATGGTGGGTACCAGAGCGGGCACCTCGCCCGGCATGCTCAGCAGGATGCGCGCACCCTCCACCGGGTGCCTGTTCATGATCTCTTTCTCCGTGGGGTTTAACGCCGCCGGTTTATTCAGGATGTCGCCGGGGATGCGCTCTTTGCCCACGTCGTGACACATCGCCCCGAGCGATATCGTCTCCAGTATCGCTTCGGGTATCGCCAGCGCGCGCCCCAACGCCATCGACAAGAGCGAGACGTTCAGGGCGTGGGTGAAGGTGTATTCGTCGTAATTCTTTAAATTTCGCACGGGCTTGAAGATGTCGGTACCTGTGGCCAGGTGCCCCGCCAGCGACGCGACGACCACGCGGGCCTGCTCAAGCCCCTCTCGCTTGCCCTTGCCCAGCTTGTCCACCACCTCTTCAGCGTCGCCCAGAAGTGTCAGGTAACCCACGGCGGCGTTGGTTATCGGCAGCTGGTGGTCGCGCGCGCTCTCAAGCGTCAGGTAGCCGACATCGAACCCCCGGCCCTCCAGTGGCGGGGGCGTTGCGCTGGTCAGCTTGTCCACCAGCTCGGCAAGGGATTCTTCGGTGATGTTTTTGTCCAGCCTGATGCTCTCCCAGTCGGCTTTTTGCAGCGTCTTTATCAGAAGTATCTCGATGGGCGAAGGGTCTTCCAATGTCTGGTCTTCAAAGACCGCTTCATCGCCCATGAGAGTCAGCCTGAAAGGCTTGGCAAAATCGGTCAGGGCCTCGATGAACATCTGCGCGCTCTTGATCTTGCGTTCGCTGCCTTCGGGGTAGAGCAGCGCCGCCTGGACGGCACGGGCAAGGGCTTTTAAGAGCTGCTTTTCGGGGGTGGCGTGGCTGTACAGGGTCATGTTTGCCACGTCCTGTCTATAATGGAGAACGCCAGATCGCGCTCTTTGGCGTGTCTGCCGTTGTCCAGCGCATAGCTCTCCAGCACTTCGCGCCCCGAGATGCTGAAGTTGGCCAGCGTCCTCAAAGCCTCGCGTCGCACCCGGTATTCGTCGTGGTCGAGCGCGCTGATGATGAAGGGCAGGGCGGCGTAGTCGCCGCGACGCCCCAGCACTATGAGCAGGTTGCGCGTGAAGTACCACTGCGCGCTGCGCGCCCGGGAGATGAGCTTGGGTGTCGTAGAATAATCCATCGCCGACAAGAACTCGACCTGGAGCCTTCTTAAGGAGATGCGCGGCGTCTCCTTGAGGGTGTTCAAGAGGTGCTCGAAGAGGTCGTCGGAGTGCTGTTTGACGAATTTTTTGAGCCAGCGCCGAAGCTCCGGGCTCACCATACCGGCGCGCGTGCAGCAGGTATCGACGATCTCGGTCAAGATACCCGGCTGAGATCTAAGGGCGTAGGGGGCCATGGCGGCGATGCTGTCGATAAGGGGGGTCGTGCTCAGGATGTCGCCCTCGGCCAGCCGTCTCCTCAGGCGGGCGAAGAGCTCGTCCCAGGGTTTTTCCAGGTGCCCGCCCACCGAGATGGCCAGGCTGAGATAGACCATGTCCAGATGGGGTTGGGCGTCTTCGCCAAAATCCTGCCCGATGTCGTAGCCGCCCAGCGGTATGGCGCCCTTGGCGACGTCGTCGAGTGACGAGCTGTAATCTTCCTCCATAAACGAGTCGGTGAAAATGTTGAGCAGCAAGGATTCCAGGTTTTTCCACACGTCCACGGCGAACCCCCGGTGGTCGCCGTCTTTTAGCCGCTTGCGCACCATGTCCAGGGTTAAGTCGTAGCCATCGGGCGACGCGAACTGTTTGTAGACTTCGAGGAAGCGGTCGGCACCGGGGTTTTCCACCGACACTATCCCCGCCATCAGGTCGAGCAGCTTGTCGCCCTCCATGTCGCCCACCAGCGCGAGCATCCCCTCGCGCTGGAGCGAGGCGTTGTCGGGGCACTGGGCTACTATTTTAGCCAACTGCTCTGGGGTTACACGCTTGCCCACCGATTGTAAGCGCGACAGCACGTTGGATTTCTGGTCGGGATCAAGAAACCCCAACCCCTGATCGAGGCGTTGTCCCAGACCCGACAGGAGAAAACCGAGACGAAACGCCTCTTCGCTGCTCTGATCGGCGTTGCTCCAGAGGTCTTGAGAGGTCAGCGCGTGGGCCACGTCTTCCGGGCGAAGGCTCTCCGACTGGAGCCAGAGCCATGCCTGATGCCCTTTCGATTTGGCATCCAGCTCACCGTCTTTGTCTTCGGCAGTTTTGGTGACTTTGGCAAGGCCGTCGTGTACGCGGGAGACGTCCAGGGCTTCCAACTTGATCCCCGTTATCCCGTAGGCCTCTACCGCCTCCACCAGCGGCGGGCCGTCCTCCACTGTGGGCGAGTTGAGGATGTGCGCGAGAAAGATGAAGTGCATCGCGGGTACCCCCCGGTCTATCTGGATAGAGCTGATCTTTCTGCCGTGGAGAAGCCCCGCCAGCGCGGTGATGCGCGAACGCGAGCCACCGTAAAAATGCGAGTCCAGCGTAAGCTCGGTGCGGGTAATGCCCAGGCGCACAAACTCGGGATCGTCGGGCAGCCACCAGTCCACCAACCGCTCGTTTGCGCTGTCGATAGAGGGGTGTCCGCTGGGATATACGCGAATCGACTTGATCAGAAAAAGCA
>CAXMSR010000038.1:0-8984 GCA_964195725.1 uncultured Kiloniellaceae bacterium
GTCAAGCGCCTTCTCCAGATGGCTGGTGGACAGAGAGCGTACCGCTGCGCCGAGGTCGTTGGAGTCGGCCACTGCGGCGGCGTCGAGGTCGACGGGGTGTTCGTCGGGCGCGTGTCGCTCGCCTCTCTTGTCTCCGAAGAGGTTGTCGAAGAGCTCTTGTATGCCGGTGCGCGAGGTTACCACCGGCGATATCTGTTTGCCGGTCATAAAACGCAGCTCGTCGAGCACCTCGTAGTCGCCCGGACTGGACATCGCCACCGTAAGCGTTTTGTCATGGAGGGCGACGGGGGCGAGCAGATGTTTGCGCATATAGGCTTCGGGCACCAGCTGCAAAAGTTCGGGAGTGATGGTGCAGTTCTCCAGATTGACCGCCGGAACGCGGTGCTGGCGAGCGAGGATGTCCTCAAGCTCTTCGACGCTGACCATGCCGCGCCTGATGATTACCTCGCCCAGAGAGCCGCCGGTTTTGCGCTGCTCGCTAATGGCCTGCTCCAGCGCTGCGGGCTTTATCGTCCCCAGCTCTACCAGAATTTCGCCGATCCTCTTTCCGACCATCAGAGCGTTTCCTTTCGGAGCTTTCGCTGCTTGCGGCTGCTTTCGCTGCATGCGTCTGCTTGCGGCTGCTTGGATTTGTGGCGACGCTGCTTTAAATGGCGGGGACGGGCCCCCCCCCGTTGCCTTTAGAGCTTATGGTTAATAGTTACTGCTGCGGCTTCACCGGGTTACGCGACTCGCAGGGGACCCCGGTCTGACAGAGCCCGCAGCCCGTGATGGCGACGCCATATTTGTCGGCCACTGCGTCTACCACCGCGCCGTAGCAGTAGCTTTTACAGATGTTTTTGTCGTGTCCTTCTTTGGTGATCGCACCGGCGGGGCAGCGCTCGATGCATTTTCCGCATGTGCCCTTTGTCAGAAAGAGGCAGTTTGCGTACAGCTCTTTTGTGCGTGGGGTGGCGGCGATGGAGTGCTCGACCACCACGCTGCTCAGCCGGTGGGCTATCCCGCGTTCGGTGATGAGGGCGTCGTTTAAACTAAAGGTGCCAAGCCCTGCGGCATAGGCGGTGTGGCGCTCCGACCAGTTGGAGGTGAACCCCACGCGGGGGTCGTTGCGCACTTCGAACTTGGGCACCAGCGCGCGCACACCCCTTGCGTTCAACCACGCTACCAGCTCTTGCGTTAGCTTGCCGATGAACTGCTGCCCGAAGTCGCGCGTGTGCGTCCAGCTGCGGCTGGGGAAGCGGTCTTCTTTGGCGTTGGTTTTGCGGATGTGGCTGGCTATCGGCATCGTCCAGCTTATAACGCAGCCCTCTTTGAGGGGGCCGGAGCCCTCACGGTCGAACACTTCGGCGGGTGTCTGGTAGAAGGGGCCGATGATTTCTTTGTAGCTCTCGAAGAGGGGGTCGTTTGCGTCGGCGAACCCCACCAGCGGCGCGTCGAAATAGGGCAGGCCGTCTTCGTTCACGTTGGCCGGGTGCGCGGCGAGGGTTTCGGTCAGAAAGGCGACTATCTCGGCAGAGGTCGGTTTCATAGTCAGTTGAACCTATGGATTGCAGGTGAAAAGGATATTTCCTTCTCTGATTCTCACACGTTACTATCAGACAATCCTAACACAATCGCGCTATTTCTAATGCATCCGGGCAAAAACCGGCTCTGAATTGGATTCCAAGCAGGTTTGGCTGATGGTAGTATTTAATCTGGTAGTATTGAACCTGCGCCAGCGGGGGACGGACGCCGAGGGCAGAGGTCTGGTTGCCCCGCTGCCCCGCCCTGCAAACACGGTGGCTGGAGCTGATTGGATGTTTACCTCCTAATGGAGTTGAGATGACACAGGACGGACTTTTCGAGCAGATTAAGCTTCGCTTTGACGAGGCACCCTTTGTACGCGAGTTGGGGCTAGAGCTCTGTGGCGCTGGCGAGGGGGTCGCCACCTCCAGAGTGCTGGTGCAGCCGAGCCAACTGCAGCAGGACGGCTTTGTCCACGCAGGGGTTGTCTCGACCCTGGCCGACCACACCGGCGGGGCCGCCGGGTGGACTCTGGTAGAGCCCCGTCAGACGGTGCTGACCATCGAGTTCCACATACGCTTTTTAAACCCCGCGCGCGGCCCGGTGCTTACTTGCGAGGCAAAGGTGCTCAGGGCTGGAAGGAGGGTGACGACGGTGGAGTCGGAGGTCAGGAATGAGGGCGGAGAGCTGGCGGCGAAGCTGTCGATGTCGCTCGCCATCGTGTCGATGGACAGGGTGCGCTCGTGAGTGTTGCCGCTCCTACGGTTTTCACCGCCGCAGGGGAGCGTGACGCGCCGGGAAGACGGTGATGGACGGCTAATAAGGACGAACCTGCAAAAGTGGCTGCAATTACGTTGTAACACGGCTTGCTGTAATACAGTAAGATACGTAGATAGCCGCCCTTGAAAAGGCTCGTTTTTTTGTTGTTTGAGGCGGCGTGAGATATTTTAGGATTTCTCTAAAGGGGGTCTTCGCGTGGCGTTATGTGAGTTGACGGAAATATGCGTGTTTTTCAACGAGTATCTGCCCAAAATGAAGTCGGTGGCCGAGGGGCTAAAGGACATGTAATGTCGCGACGACAACTCGGAGTGTGCCCGGTTCACCGTCTACAAGGCTCTGGGGATAGAAGCCGTTCCCCAGGCTCTCTTTCCCAACGAGGTCGATAAGGTTGCGCTGCTTATCGCCAGGGCGCAGAAGTAGCGCTCCCTCGTCCCTAGAGCTCTTCTTCTGTTAAAAACGCAGCCACCTTCGCGCCGATCTGATCGCGAATCCTCTGGAATTTGTGCACTACCATCTCCTCGCTCCCCGTTGCGCCCGCCGGGTCGTCAAAGGGCCAGTGCAGGCGTCTGCCCACTTTTCCAGTAAAGACGGGGCACTTTCGCTCTGCCCCGGCGCAGACGGTGATAACCAGGTCAAAGTCCTGCCCCAGATATCGGTCTACGCAGTCCGAGGTGTGGTGCGAGATGTCTACGCCCACTTCCTTCATCACCTCTACTGCCAGCTTATTGACCCCGTCTGCGCGCAGCCCCGCCGAACAGGCGGTGACGCGCCCCTTGCCCAAGTGGTTGAACCAGCCGTGGGCCATCTGGCTGCGGCAGGAGTTGGCTGTGCAGAGGATCAGAACCTTCATCGTCGTACCTGTGTAGTGAGAAGTGTGGAGGCATATTCTCGAAAAGGATACCGGGGCTACGCGATTTACGGAAGCCAAATTCAGGGCCCGCCTAGTGTTCCAGGGCTTTACGGATCGCCGCCCCAAGTTTTTTGGCGTTAAAAGGCTTTACAACCAACTCACGCACAGCCGTCTCTTCTACCTTCTCGGCGAGGATGGCACCGCTAAAGCCGGTGGTCAGAATGGTCGGCATTTCCGGCCGTACCTTCAAAATCTCCCGTATCAATGAGAGCCCTGTCATTTTGGGCATAGTCTGGTCGGTGATAACAAGGTCGAAGTCGTGAGGATTTTTACGGAAAAGTTCCAGGGCTTCGATGCTGTTTGTCTTTATCGTCACCTTGTACCCCAACGATTCCAGGAGCAGTTTCGCCAGATCGGCTATAGCCTCTTCGTCATCGACGAAGAGCACGTTCTCGCTTCCTCTTTCCACGGGCTCTTCAGCAGGGGGCTTTTCAACCTCTACGCCTATGACCCTGGGGAGATAGACGTGGAAGGTCGTTCCATGACCTGGCTCGGAATAGACGAGGATTGCTCCCCCCAGGCCCTTCACTATTCCATGGACAACCGAGAGCCCCATGCCCGTGCCCTCGCCCACGCCCTTTGTCGTAAAGAACGGCTCGAAGATGTGTTGCACTACCTCTTTATCCATGCCGCTCCCCGAGTCGGTGACGGCCAGCTCCAGATAGGGGCCAACCTTTAAAGCGGGGTTGTGGGCTGCCATGTTGACGTCTACCTTGATCGGCTTAAGCTCTATGTCCAGCGCACCGGGCTCGTCGCCCATCGCCTGATAGGCGTTGGTGCAAAGGTTCATCAGGAGCTGATGGATGTTTGTCGGGTCGGCGATGGTGAGATCGTCCTCTGTCTCTATCTGCTGTCTTATTTCGATTGTTTTTGGCAGCGAGGCTTCCAGCAGTTTGAGGATTTCTTTAACTATCGGGCCCAGCCTGATCAGCTGGCGCTCGTGTTCGCCCTTTCGGGCGAAGGCCAGAATCTGGGCGACGAGGTTTTGAGCCCTCAATCCGGCCGCTTCAATCTGCTCCAGATAACCCTTCTGGGCGGTGTCGTCGGGCGTAGACTTCAGGGCGTATTGGGCAAAGCCGATGATGGGGGTGAGGATGTTGTTGAAATCATGGGCTATGCCCCCCGCCAGCGTGCCGATCGCCTCCATCTTCTGGGCCTGGCCGAGCCGGGACTGCAATTTCTCAACCTCTCTGGTGCGGGTGTCCACTACGTGGCTAAGGGTGCGGTTCCAGAAGAGGAGGAGCCCGGCAAGAAGTAGCGCGCCCATGATTGTGGCAGCTATGGAGATGCCGGAGAGGAGGTTCTGCTGGCGCAGCAGCGACGCCACCAGAGCGTCCGGCTCGCGAATGGGAGTGCATACCCCAAGGGTCCACAGCCGATCGATGACGCGCACCGGAGCATGCCCCACCAGCTTGCGCACAGTCAGCTCGGGTGACACGGGGTCTTCATAGTCGTACCAATCCATCCCCGGCTGGGCATTGCTGGAACTCTCAACCAGCGAATAGAGCTTGGGCCAGCGCGGCAGAAAGGCTTCCTCGAACGTCTGTCCGCTGATACGTCCCAGGGGGTCGACCAACACTGAGCCGCTGTCGTTGTCGATGAGCCATGCGTAACCGTCTTTGCCAATCTTGATTGAGAGCACATGCTGGCGGGCAAGTTCGTCAAAGTCTATCAGGACTGCCACAACTCCACGAAACCGCCCTTTGAAGTCATAGAGCCCCTCGGCTGCCAGAAGAGCCTTGCTCCCGCGAAATTGCCCTCCCTCCATATGCATGAACGGAGTAAGGAATATCTGGCCGGGGCCTCCTCTGTCGCGCGCCCACTTGAAGTATTCGCGCCAGGCGAAGTTGCGCCCAAGGGTAAAGTCGTCTTCGGGCAGAATACTCACTACGGTGCCCGCTTCGTCGAAAATCACAAACTCTACTACAGGGCTGCCCTCCATCACCTCCTGGACGGTTTTAAGCTCTCTGAAGAGCGTGGTGCTGTTGTCAAGGGCAAGGTCGCGCCATTGTAGAAGGCGTGAGGCGAGGGTGAGGCTGCGCTGGACGCTGTCGAACAGCTCTTCAATGGTGTCGGCGGCTTGTTGCGCCAATATCAGCTGTTGTTGGTTGTACTGTTCGTAGAAGCGCGTCCGTACCTCGGCGCGAAGCGAACGGGTTGCGTAGACAAGGCCGAGAAGGACGAAGACGGTAGCGGCGATGAATGCAATTAAAAACAACTGCGGACGATAACTGCGTAAACCGATTGTCTTCATAAAAAGATGTTACACCAATGCCTGCGGTTGGCAAGGGTCGGAGGGGCGTTGATGCCGCCCTTTTGATGGGGGGGCCGGGGTGGGTTGAGATAGTGGGCGCTCTATTTGAAGTCATTTTCCGTGTTGTAATTCTACTTGAAATCGCCTTCCTGGTGGAGCTCTACGTGAAATCTCGGCCCGTTGTGGTGCTGACCAATTTGCCGTGTTTTACGCCCTTGGTCCCTATTAGCTCGTCGGCTATCTTTTTCACTTCGCCCGCCTTGCCCTTTAACACCACCACCTCAAGGCAGTTGTGCTCGTCCAGATGTACGTGAAGGGTGCTGACTATGGCGTGGTGGTGGATATGCTGGTGTTCGGTCAGCTTGTCGGAGAGCTCGCGGGTGTGGTGATCGTAGACGATGGTGACGGTGCCCACAGTCTCTTCGTCGGCGCGCGTCCACTGGTCTTCGACCAGGGCGCTGCGCACCAGGTCGCGTACCGCCTCCGAGCGGTTTACATAGCTCTTTCGGTCGATTAATTCATCGAATTGATTAAGCAGTCGGCTGTCCATCGAGACGCCGAACCTGACCAGGTCAGCCATGTTATCCCCTCTGAAAAATATTCGTCGTTTATCCCGCTGAAACTTCCGCTACGGCCTCCCCGTGGTTGACACGGGTGGCACGAAGTAGTATATGAAACAACCTCGCGTGTTACCAGTATTAATATACGTAACACGCTTTCGGGGGGACGGTCACTCACTATTTTGAAGGGCAACTCTATGGTGCGGGGTTTCGTGAAAATCGTTTTAAGCTGTCTGGTGTTTCTGTGCGCAACGTCTGCTCTGGCGCATTTCGGAGCGGTGATTCCCTCTACCGAGGTGGTGGAGCAGGGCGGCGAGCGCGCCGTGAGGCTGGAGGTAAGCTTCATCCATCCGATGGAGGGGCACTCGATGAAGATGGAGCGGCCCGTGCGCTTCGGTGTGCTGGCGCGCGGCGAAAAGACTGATCTGACGGGGCGCCTGACCCGCACGGCGCGTGGCGACGGTGATCTCTGGAGTGCCGATTATCTGTTTAAACGCCCCGGCGACCACATCTTCTTTCTTGAGCCCGCGCCCTATTGGGAGCCCGCCGAGGACAGCTTCATCGTTCACTACACCAAGGTTGTCGTCAACGGCTTCGGTCTGGAGACGGGCTGGGACGCCCCGGTGGGGTTCGAGGTGGAGATAATGCCGCTTACCCGACCCTACGGCCTCTGGGCGGGTAATATCTTTACCGGCATGGTTTTACAAAACGGAGCCCCCCTGGCCGGCTGCGAGGTGGAGGTGGAGTATCTGAACTCCGACAGGGTGAATATTCCCGCTTCGCCCTTTGTCACGCAGGTGGTAAAGACCGACGGGCGCGGGATATTTAGCTATGCGATGCCCCGCGCCGGGTGGTGGGGGTTTGCCGCTTTGGCCGAAGGGACGCGCAAAATTGAAAAAGACGGCAGCGAAAAGCCGGTTGAGCTGGGCGGCGTCCTTTGGGTTCGCACGCGAGAGATGAGTTTAAATGCACATTAGCGAAGGAGCGCTGTCGGCTCCGGTGTTGGCTGCGGGGGCGGCGGTGGCGCTGGTGGGCCTTTCCATAGGATTAAAGCGGCTTAGCCCGGAGAAGATACCCCAGGTGGCGGTGCTGTCGGCGGCGTTCTTTGTCGGCTCGCTTGTGCCGATCCCGGCGCTCTTTTACCCCGGCACCGTGCATCTGGTGTTAAACGGGCTAAACGGGCTTGTGCTGGGGTGGGCGGCGTTCCCCTCGCTCTTTGTCGCCCTGGTGTTGCAGGCGCTCCTCTTTCAGTATGGAGGGCTGACGGTGTTGGGGGTCAACACCGCCGTTATGGCGATACCTGCGGTGCTGGCGCACTTGCTCTTTATACGGCTCGTGCGCGCGCGTTCACATCGGGTCGCCTGGGTCGGAGGCTTCCTCACAGGGGCGTTCTCGGTGACACTCTCGGCGACGCTGCTCGGTGGTTTTCTCTTCTTCTCGGGCGATAGCTTCTCGGAGGCTGCCGCCATGGCGGTGGCGGTTCACCTGCCGGTGGCGGTGGTAGAGGGGATCGTCAGCGGGTTTTGCGTGGGCTTTTTAAGGAAGGTCAAGCCTCAGCTTCTGGGGATCAAGCGCAGCTTCAAGATGGAGGAGACGCAAGGGTGAAGATGAGCAGGTACACAGGCAATGTCGCCGTTATCTTTCTGGCGCTCGTTTTATGCGCCCAGGTCGCCGTGGCGCACAAGGTCAACCTCTTTGGCTACGCCGAGGGCGGCTTTGTCTATGTCGAGGGGTATTTTACCGACGGCGCGCCCAGCATGGGCTCCGAGGTAGAGGTCTACGGGCCGAAAGGGGCGCTCGTTGCCCAGGGGGTGACCGACGGCGACGGCAGGTTCTTCTTTCCCGCCGAGACGCCCGGTAGCTACCGAGTGGCGCTGAAAGCCTCGATGGGGCACGTAACCGAGATCGTTGTAGAGGTGGGTGAAAACAAACGTGAGCGCGAAGTGGCGGCTGGCGGCAGCAGCGGCGTCGGCACCCTAGGCCCGGTCAGCGCGGTCAGCGCGCCTGAGCTGTACGCGCTGGAAGAGAAGGTCGCGCGCCTGACCAAAGAGGTGAGAGCACTTCGCAAGCAGGTTGAAAAACCGGGCTTCTCCCAGATAGTGGGCGGCCTTGGCTTTATCATTGGAATGGCCGGGGCGTACCTTTGGGGCGCTTCGAGAAAGAAGGGATAGCGGGCCCATGCACCTTGAGGAGTTTGCAGAAGGGGCCAGCCTGTGGCACCGCATGGACCCCAGGGTCAAGATCGTCGGCGTAGCCGGTTTCGCCGTCGTGACCGCCGTTAGCCACGAGCTTGTCGCGCTCTCGTTTGCGCTGGCGGTGGCGCTTGTAGCGCTCTTCTCGGCCCGGCTCGACCTGAAGAAGGTGGCGATAAGGCTGGGTGCGGTAAACCTTTTTGTGGCGTTTTTATGGTTCTTTCTGCCTTTCACCACCCCCGGCCACGAGATCGCCAGCTTTGGCCCCCTGACGGTGAAGAGCGAGGGGTTGGCTCTGGCGCTGGGCATAACGATGAAGGCCAACGCGGTGATGTCGGCGCTCATAGCACTTTTGGGCACCAGCACCGTCTTCTCGCTCGTTCATGCGCTGACGCACATCTACGTGCCTGAAAAGTTGGTGCAGCTCTTCTTTTTTTGCTACCGCTACATCTCGACGATCCATGAAGAGTACACGCGCCTTCGCTCAAGCATGCGCATCCGCTCCTTTACGCCCAAGGCCAACCTGCACACCTACCGCTCGGCGGCCAACCTTCTGGGGATGCTCTTCGTGCGGAGCTTTGAGCGGTCGCAGCGCATCTATCAGGCGATGCTCTTGCGCGGCTTTAACGGCACCTTCTGGACTCTGAACCACTTTCACATGCACCGCTCCGACTGGTGGGCGCTGACGGGGATGGCCCTCTGTGTTTTGACGGTGGCCGGCCTGGAGATTACTGGAGGCACCTTTTGATACGTTTGGACGCCATTGAGCTGGTCTACCCCCTTCG
>CAXMSR010000039.1:0-8944 GCA_964195725.1 uncultured Kiloniellaceae bacterium
ATCTTTGGCTCTTACTTTTGAATCAGCCTTTGCTTTCTTCGTTTTTTTCGCATCGCCCTTTTTTAATACGTCTAAATATTTATAAATCTCGCCGAGTTCATCTTCGCCATCCAGCTTATGGTCTACGCCGGTGCGGTGATGATGCTGCTGATCTTCGTGATCTTTCTTCTGGACGTTCGCGAAGAAGAGAAGATGAGGGCGCGCCTAAAGGGCGTCAAGGTCGTCTCCGTAGCCGCAGGCGGGCTGATCTTTCTCGCCCTCATGTTGCCCGTCGCCGGTGTTCTTACCGGGAAGAAGGGCGAGATGACCGATGCCGCGATTGCGAACATCGGCAGCGTCGAGCTTATCTCGGCAGAGCTCTTTACAAATTACCTGCTGCCCTTCGAGGTGGCTTCGCTGGTGCTCCTCGTGGGCCTGGTCGGCGCGGTGACGCTGGCCAAGAAGAAACTATAAGGAGGCCGATGCCGATGATTCCCTATGAACATGCCCTGATGCTGTCGGCGATCCTCTTTGCCATCGGCTGCGCTGGAATGCTGGTGAGGCGAAACGTGATCGTGCTCCTCATGTGCATAGAGCTGATGCTCAATGCCGTGAACCTCGTGTTTGTGGCTACTGCCGACAAGCTCGACAGCGCCGAGGGGCTTATATACGTCTTTTTTGTGATGACCGTTGCCGCAGCGGAAGCGGCGGTGGGGCTGGCGATAGTTGTCAACCTCCATCGGTTCCGCGATACCCACTACGCGGACGAAGTCAGCTTGCTCAAGGGCTAAACGGCATAAGTAGAACGATTTGGTAGGCGAATGTGACACATCTCAACCGATCCGGCTTGGCCGGAGGGTTCGGGAGGATGGTTAGATGCTTGAATACGTTTGGTTGATTCCTTTTTTCCCAATGGTGGGCGCGGTCATAAACGGCCTCGTAGGCAACCGCTATCCGCGCTGGGTGGTCAACTTGATCGCGTGCGGCTCGATCTTCGCGTCGTTTGTCGTGTCGGTGGGTTCCTTTATCGGACTGACCCATCTGGACGTCGCCGCGCGCTTTCACGAGGTGAGCCTCTTTACCTGGATAGGTGTCGGCTCCACCCAGATCGAGCTCGCCTACCTGATGGATCCGCTAAGCGCGGTGATGTGCCTCATCGTCACCGGCGTGGGCTTTCTCATCCACGTCTACTCTGTTGGCTACATGGCCCACGATTCCAGCTACCCCAGGTTCTTTACCTACCTGAACCTTTTCTGCTTCGCCATGCTCACCCTGGTGTTGGGCAACAACTTCCTCGTGCTCTTCGTGGGCTGGGAAGGCGTGGGGCTCTGCTCGTATCTGCTCATCGGCTTCTGGTTCGAGGATCAGGAAAAAGCCAAGGCGGGCATGAAGGCGTTTGTAGCCAACCGCGTCGGCGATTTTGGTTTTCTGCTGGCGATGTTTCTCATCTTCACCTACTTCGGTACGCTGAACTTTCGCGAGATAATGGCTGCCGCGCCGGTGACGATGGCCTTTGGCGGTGTGGGCATTACAGCGATCTGCCTGCTCCTCTTTCTCGGCGCAACCGGCAAATCGGCGCAGATACCGCTCTTTGTCTGGCTGCCCGATGCGATGGCTGGCCCGACGCCCGTTTCGGCGCTGATCCACGCTGCCACGATGGTCACCGCAGGCGTCTACATGATGGCGCGCTGCAACGTGCTCTTCTCCATGTCGCCCACGGCGATGGCGACGGTGGCGACGATAGGCGCGGTTACGGCGATCTTTGCCGGGACCATTGCGCTTACCCAGAACGACATCAAGAAGGTGCTGGCCTACTCCACCGTCAGCCAGCTCGGTTACATGTTCCTGGCGGTCGGCTCCGGCGCCTTCGTCGCAGCCATCTTCCACATGGTGACCCACGCCTTCTTCAAGGCGCTGATGTTCCTGTGCGCCGGCTCCGTGATCCACGGCTGCCACCACGAGCAGGACATGCGCAAGATGGGTGGGCTGAGAAAGTACATGCCCCACACCTATAGAACCTTTCTCGTCTCGACGATAGCCATTGCCGGGCTGCCGCCGCTGGCCGCTTTTTTCTCAAAAGACGAGATCCTCTGGCTGACATGGTCGGGCGGCTTTCGGTTCCACTGGTTCCTGGGCTTTCTCGCTGCCGGCATCACAGCCTTCTACATGTTCAGGCTGGTGATAATGACCTTTTTTGGCGAAGAGCGCCACGACGAGCACGTAAAGGGCAAGGTTCACGAATCGCCCCCGTCGATGTATCTGCCCCTCTACGTTCTGGCAGGTCTGTCCATCGTCGGCGGCTGGGTCGGCATCCCCGAAGCACTTGGCGGCTCGAACCACTTTCACCACTGGCTGGCCCCTGTGCTTGAGCCCGCCGGGTTGGAGGCGGTCAAACACGCCGCCAGCCTCGTCGGCGACATCGGCCCCTCGGTGGCCAACGCTTCCGGCGCTGCGGCTTCGGCGGGTGAGGGCCACGGCGCCATTGAATACATACTGATGGTGGCCAGCGTGCTGTGGGCGCTTACCGGTATCGCAGGCGCGTACTTCTTCTACGTCAAGCGCCCCGATCTGCCCGGCAAGATAGCCGCGAAGATGAAGAACATCTACGAGCTGCTGTTGAACAAGTACTACATCGACGAGATATATCAGGCGGTGTTCATCAACGGCCTGGTTGTACTGGGCGAGCACCTCTGGCGGTTCTGGGATGTGATCGTGGTCGACGGAGCCGTCAACTCGCTGGGTCGCGCAGTCAAGAGGGTCGGCGGCGGGCTTGCAGCGGTGCAGACCGGACAGGTGCAGGGCTATGCCCTGGCGATCACCCTCGGCGCGGTTGCGCTGGTGGCCTACGTCGCGACCTACGTCGTCTTCTAGAGAGCACCGCTGGCAGCACTCCGGTTTAATGCAGGTTTACCGCGCCGATCGCTGGCGCGAAGTTGAAAAATATTGAGTTCTCTTCTTGGAGGAGAGGTTATGAGCTACATCTTATCCACGTTAATATTCATACCGCTTTTAGGTGCGGTGGCGCTCTTGTTCATGAACAAGAAGTCCACCGGGCTCATAAAAGGCTGGGCCTTCGCCGGGGCGATGGTCAACCTCGCTATGAGCCTGCCGCTGTGGTGGCAGTTCGAGTCGGCGAACCCCGGCATGCAGTTTGTCGAGAAGATGGCCTGGGTGCCCTCGCTGGGCATCAATTATCATCTGGGTATCGATGGCATCAGCATCCTTCTGGTGCTCCTGACCACCTTTTTGTCGGTCATCTGCATCATGGCCTCGTTTACGGTGGACAAGCGCATCAAAGAGTACATGTTCTTCTTCCTCTTCCTTGAGACCGGCATGATCGGCGCGCTGACAAGCCTTGACCTCTTCCTCTTCTACATCTTCTGGGAAGTGATGCTCATCCCGATGTATTTCCTCATCGGTGTCTGGGGCGGAAAAGACCGCATCTACGCCGCAGTGAAGTTCTTCATCTTCACCATGGTCGGCTCACTGCTGATGCTTGTGGCCATACTCGTGCTCTACTTTATGAACATCAACGCGGGCAACGAGGCAACTTTTTCGATCATCGAACTCTACAACCTGAACCTGGCCCCCAACGCGCAGTTCTGGCTCTTCGCCGCGTTCTGCCTCGCTTTTGCGATAAAGGTGCCGATGTTCCCGGTTCACACCTGGCTGGCCGACGCCCACACCCAGGCCCCCACCGCCGGTTCGGTTATTTTGGCCGGTGTGCTCTTGAAGATGGGCACCTACGGCTTTCTGCGCTTCGCCATGCCGCTCTTTCCCAACGCGGTAGAGCAGTTCACCCCCTTCATGATGACGCTGGCGGTTATCGGCATCATCTACGGTGCGTTGGTGGCGATGGTGCAAAAAGACATCAAAAGGCTCGTCGCCTACTCCTCGGTATCGCACCTTGGCTACGTGATGCTCGGCATCTTCGCGCTCAACGCCCAGGGCGTGGTGGGCGGACTCTACCAGTCGCTAAACCACGGCATCTCCACCGGGGCGCTCTTCTTGCTGGTGGGTGTTATCTACGAGCGACGCCACACCCGCATGATCTCGGACTTTGGCGGGATAGCCAAGGTGATGCCCTGCTACGCGGCGATCTTCATGATCATAATGATGAGCTCCATCGGGCTGCCCGGCCTTAACGGCTTCGTCGGCGAGTTCCTCATCATGCTGGGCGCCTTCATGGCCTCCAAGGTGGCCGCCGCCTTCGCGGCTTCGGGCGTCATCCTTGCCGCTGCCTACATGCTGTGGATGTATCGCCGCGTGTTTTTCGGCGAGCTGGACAAAGAAGAGAACAAGGAACTCAAAGATCTCAACGGGCTGGAGTGGGCCTACCTGCTCCCGATGGTGTTCTTCGCCTTCTGGATGGGTGTCTACCCCGCCAGCTTTTTGAACAAGATGGAACCCACCATCGAGCAGTGGCTCGTACAGGTGGAGCAGAAGAGAGTGGCTTGCGCCGAACTCGGTGAACAATCCAAGTCCCTGGCAATGATCTTGAACGAGGATGCCGACTAGTGGCTCTGCCACAGTCGGGAGGAATATCAATATGAATTTCCAGCTGTCCGATCTTGCAACTCTTACCCCCCACATGGTGCTCGTGGGCACGGCGCTGTTGGTGCTGATGGTCGAAGCGTTCGGCCACGGCAACCGCCGCCCCGAGGCCACCTGGATATCGCTTCTGGGCATAGTCATAGCTGCGGCGACCACCGGCATGGTCTGCCATGAGAACAGCGTGGGTTTTTCCGGGATGCTGGCCGCCGATGGCTACACCGCCTTTTTCTACGTGATCATCTACGTCGTCGGCGCGCTTACGATGCTGATCTCGGCCGATTATCTAAAGAGCGAGCGGCGCGAGCACGGCGAATACCACGCGCTGGTCCTTCTGGCGATGGTCGGGATGATGTTGATGGCGGGTGCCACACACCTGATGCTCTTCTTTCTCGCCCTTGAGACGATGTCGATCGCTATCTATGCGCTGGAGGGTGTCGAGTCCTGCTTCAAGTATTTTCTGCTCGGGGCGTTTGCCTCAGGCTTCATGCTCTACGGCATCGCACTTGTATACGCCTCTGTCGGGACGACTCAGATCCACGCCATTATGGAGCAGCTGGCCACCGTCAAGGGTATCGGCGAGTCGCCGCTGCTGTTGGCTGGCGTGGCGCTCATCGCGGTGGGCTTCCTGTTCAAGGTGGCGGCCTTTCCCTTCCACTCCTGGACACCCGACGTCTACCAGGGCGCACCCACTTCGGTGACCGCGTTCATGGCTACCGGTGTCAAGGCTGCCGTATTTGCCGCGTTCTTTCGCATCTTCACCATCGCTTTTCCCGCCACAGCGCCGATTATGACCAGCGCCTTCTGGGTAATCGCTGTTGCCACGATGACGATGGGCAACTTTGCCGCAATCGCCCAAACCGACCTCAAGCGCATGTTGGCGTACTCGTCGATCGCCCACGCTGGCTACCTCATGGTCGGCATTATCACCGCCACCCCCGAGGCCGGCGTCGGCATGCTCTTTTATCTGCTCACCTACGCCTTCATGAACATAGGTGCCTTTGCCTGCATCATCATGGTGAGTAAACAGGGCGAGGGCCGCACGAACCTCGACGACCTTTCGGGATTGGGTTTCAAGTACCCGCTCTTGGGCGCGGCGCTGACGATCTTCATGTTCTCGATGGCAGGGCTACCGCCCACCGCCGGGTTCATCGGAAAGTTCCTGCTCTTCAAGGCTGCGATAAACGAGGGCTACATCTGGTTGGCGGTGTTGGGTGTGCTAAACTCTGCCGCGTCGGTCTACTTCTACCTTCGCGTCATCGTCTACCTCTACTTCAAGCCCCGCCCGGAAGACGCCCCCACGGGGCTGCGCGCCGGTAGCGCTATCACCATCGCCACCGCCATTGCGGTGGGAGTAATATTGGTTCTTGGCGTACTCCCCGGCGCTGTCGTTCGGCTGGCCGAGGCGGCGGTAACGGTATTCTGACAAGCGTTCACTTTAGCGCTGCGGTTGCTTTAACGCCGCTCACATAATATATTTACGCCACGCCGTGAGACTCGCGCCGTGGCCGAGAAGAAGGGGCCTCCGACAGGACAGGCCCCTTTTTTGACTCCAACACCGATTGCAACGGGCCAAATGACCCTGGAGCTTATCTTTGGTTAAGAAACTTATAGAGCGCAGCGCAGGCTTCATTGGGGGCCAGTGGGTCCAGGCGGCCGACGGACGCGTCTTTGCGGTGACCAACCCCTCTACCGGGGCCGTAGTGGGCTACGCCGCCGACATGGGGGCTGCTGACGCGAAGAGAGCGGTTGATGCCGCTGCCGAGGCGCTGCCCGCCTGGAGAGCCCTGTCACCGGCTGCCAGGAGCGAGATACTGCTCAAATGGCGCGAGCTGACGTTGGCGAACAAGCGCGCCATCGCCGAGCTGATAACTGCCGAGCAGGGAAAACCCCTGCTCGAGGCCATAGCCGAGGTGGAGTATGGGGCCTCCTTCATGCAGTGGTACGCCGAAGAGGGCAGGCGCATCTACGGCGAGACGATCCCCGCCGATTGCCCCAACCGACGCTTCATGGTGATAAAGCAGCCGGTAGGGGTCTGCGCCGCCATCGCCCCCTGGAATTTTCCCTTCGCCATAATAGTGCGCAAGGCGGCACCCGCGCTGGCCGCAGGGTGTACGATGGTCGTCAAGCCCGCCGAGCAGGCCCCTCTGAGCGCGCTCACCATCGCCCAGCTGGCACAAGAGGCGGGGGTGCCCGCCGGAGTGCTAAACGTCGTGCCCTGCCTCGACCCGGAAGGGGTCGGGGGCGAGCTGTGCGACAATCCCAAAGTGCGAAAGCTGAGCTTTACCGGCTCCACCGCCGTGGGCAAGCGCCTCTTGGCACGCGCCGCCGCCACCGTCAAGAAGGTCACCCTGGAGCTTGGCGGACAGACTCCCTTCATCATCTTCGACGACGCCGACCTGGGTGACGCGCTCTTGGGTGCGCTCGCCTCCAAATTTCGCAACGCCGGGCAGACCTGTGTCTGCGCCAACCGCTTTTTTGTGCAGGAGAGCGTCTACGACGAATTCGCCCGGATGTTCGCCGACGAGGTCTCGCAATTGCAGGTGGGCGACGGCATGCAGCCCACGTCGAAGGTTGGGCCGCTCATTGACCAGGAAGCTCTGGCAAAGGTAGAGCGCCACGTCGCCGACGCCGTCGCCAGGGGGGCCAGGGTGCTCGTCGGCGGAAAACGCCACCGCCTCGGGGGGACGTTTTTCGAGCCCACGGTGCTGGCCGACGTCACGCCAGAAATGGCGGTGGCGCAAGAAGAGACCTTTGGCCCCATCGCCGCGCTCATAAAGTTTCGCGACGAAGATGAAGCGGTGCGGCTGGCCAATGACACCCGCTTTGGGCTGGCCGCCTACGTCTACACCCGCGACATCGGTCGCGTCTGGCGTGTGCCCGAAGCGTTGGAGTTCGGCATGGTGGGTGTCAACACCAGCGGCTTTTCCACCCCCACGGCCCCTCTTGGCGGCATCAAGGAGTCGGGGCTTGGGCGCGAAGGCGCGCGCCAGGGGCTTGAGCAGTATCTGGAAGAGAAGTACCTCTGCCTTGGCGGGATAGCCAAGGTTTAGAGTTTATCCGCCGCAACCTATATAAGATCGTCGTGAAAGAGGCCGGAGCAGCCGACAGGGCCGACAGGAGATATCCATGGAATTTCTGAATAGCGAAATAATGGGCAACACCGTTGTGAGCTATCTGGTCTTTTGCGCGCTGGTTATGGCCTCTTTGGTGGTGGCGTTGATAGCGCGCTCGGTGGTCAAGCGCCACCTCATGGAGTGGGCGGCAAAGACCAAGACCGGCGTTGACGACGCGATAGTCAAGGGCGTGCTCTCTCCGGCGGTGTGGTTGGTGGTGGTCGTTGGCGTCTCCATAGCCAAAGAGGGGCTGACGATGGGCGAGGGGCTGGCCCTGTGGACAGAACGCCTCCTGTCCGTCATGTCGCTCATCATCCTTTTTGTGGCGATCATCCGCACCTATAGGGCGATAGTAGAGGGGATGGCCAAGCGCTACGTCGAGCGCGCAGGCAAGGGCAAGGACGCGCACGAGCGCGAACTCCTGGTCCTGGAGTCGGCGCGGGTCAAGCGCCAGATAAACGAGATCGGCAACATGATCTTCATCGTCATTGCGCTCTTGTCGGTGCTCTCCAACGTCGGCGTAGACGTCAAAGCCATCTGGGCCTCGCTCGGCATCGGCGGCATCGCTCTGGTGGTCGCGGTAAAAGACCCGCTGACAAACGTAGTAGGCCGCGCCTACATCTTCTCCACCGGCATCTTCGACATCGGCCACTTCATCGCTTTTGGGCAGTGGTCGGGCACCGTTAAGCGCATAGGCATATTTCGCACCTCGCTTGAACTCTTCTCCGACATGACCACCGTCACTATACCCAATGCCCAGTTTGTGCAGCACCCGGTGAAAAACTATTTCGGGCGCACCAAGTTCATGTACAAGTGGGACCTCGATCTGCCCTATGATGTCAGCGCCGGGCAGCTCGACCAACTGGTGGAGAAGCTAAAGGAGCTGGTGCTGGGCAAAAAAGAGGTCAACCCAGCCTCTACCTACATCTACGTCGACCGGCTTGACCGGTATTCAAAGGTGGTGCGGGTGTGGTTTCAGGTATCGCTCCCCGACTGGGCTACCTCGCTGCATTACGGCTCGGCGGTGCTTGGCGATATCCAGCGGCTATTTGCCGAAATGGAGCTTGAGTTCGCCTACCCGACACAGACCGTACATGTAGAAACGAGCGGTGGAAAAACAGCCGAGCTGGCCGCCCCTTCCGAGTAGCCGGCGGCGAGGTTGGGCGGGTGGAACCCGTGAGCGGAAAATATCTGTTTTTTTGGATAAATGCTAAAAATATCCAATGAGTGAAAAGTCGCACACTTTTAGCCTTGACACTGATCGGGCAGTCCGATAGCATCCCGGTCTCTTCTTTTAG
>CAXMSR010000040.1:0-272 GCA_964195725.1 uncultured Kiloniellaceae bacterium
AGATCTGCATAAACTGTGGCCTCTGCGCCCAGGTCTGCCCCACGTCCAACATAGACGATCGCAACGCACCAAGGCCTCTTGTCAGCATCGACCCCGACAAATGCATCGGCTGCACCAAGTGCACCAAGATCTGCCCCGTGGACGCCGCCAGC
Source organism: uncultured Kiloniellaceae bacterium (assembly GCA_964195725.1). Classification (GTDB taxonomy): domain Bacteria; phylum Desulfobacterota; class Deferrisomatia; order Deferrisomatales; family BM512; genus CAXMSR01. Next base: position 153 of record CAXMSR010000040.1, read on the forward strand.
GGCGAGCGCAAAAAGGCGCACGTCATCGACCCTGACAAATGCGTTAGCTGTTACCGCTGCGTCAACGTCTGCCCCGTAGACGCCATCCCGCTTGGCGACGAGCGGCCAAAGCCGGGGCCG
>CAXMSR010000040.1:282-8796 GCA_964195725.1 uncultured Kiloniellaceae bacterium
TGTCCACACCAGCGTCCGAAGAAGCTCAAAGCGCTAAGGAGGGTACAACATGAGCGGCCCCAGACTTTTCAGGGGTGGCGTTCATCCACCCGACGAGAAACATCGCACCAAAGCGCTGCCGGTAGAGGTGGCGCCTCTGCCCGAGCGCATGTTCTTGCCGGTCAGCCAGCACATCGGCGCTCCGGCGATACCGATAGTCAAGCGCGGCGACAAGGTCTTGACAGGCCAGGTGATCGCAAAAGCGGCGGGCTTCGTTTCGGTGCCCATCCACGCCTCTACCTCCGGGACCGTAAAATCGGTTGCCCCCTACGCCCACCCGATGGGCTACGAGCAGCTGGCGGTAGAGATCGAAGTTGACGGCGACGACACCTGGGCCGATCCGCTGCCCCCCATCAATGATCCGCTAAACGCCGACCCCAAAGATATCCGCACCCGCATCCTGGAAGCGGGGCTTGTGGGCATGGGCGGCGCGACATTTCCCACCCATGTAAAGCTCTCGCCGCCTCCGGGGGTGAAGATCGACTCGATCATCTTAAACGGTGTTGAGTGTGAACCCTTCCTCACCGCTGACCACCGGATGATGGTCGAGCGGCCCGACGACATCTTGAACGGGCTGGGCGTCATCCTCAGAATCTTCGGCCTGGACAAGGGCTACATCGGCATCGAAAAGAACAAGCCCGACGCCATCGCGCTGATGGACGAGCGTGCGCGCGCCACCGGGTGGGCCGAGGTCAAGGCGCTGGAAGTGCGCTACCCTCAGGGGGCAGAAAAACAGTTGATACACGCTATTCTGGATCGCGACGTGCCCTCTGCCGCGCTGCCGATGGCGGTGGGCGCGGTGGTGCAAAACGTCGCCACCGCCGTCGCACTCTGGGAGGCGCTCACCGAAGGGCGCCCGCTTGTTAGCCGGGTGTGTACCGTCACCGGCGACGGCGTGAAGAACCCCAAAAACCTCGAAATTCGTACCGGCGTGCCCGTAAGCCATCTAATAGACCACTGCGGAGGCCTTACCGACGACGCCACCAAGGTGTTGATGGGTGGGCCGATGATGGGCATGTCGCAGTACACCCTCGATGTGCCCACCACCAAGGGCACCTCGGGGCTCTTGTGTCTGCCCGAAGCTCAGGCGCGCACCGAGAACCAGAAGAGCTGCATAAGCTGCGGACGCTGCGTGTCGGCCTGCCCCATGGGACTTAGTCCGACGACGATCTACAACCTGATAGACGCCGACAAGGTGGCTGAAGCCGACGACTGGGATACGCTCGACTGCATCGAATGCGGCAGCTGCTCCTTTGTCTGTCCGGCGTGGATACCGCTGGTCCAGTACATTCGTTATGCCAAGGGGCGGGTGCTGGCTCGCAGGCGGGAGATGGACAAGTGAGTAAACGTACCTTTTATATAGCCTCGTCGCCCCACGTCTTTGACGGCGACTCGGTAAGCCGCATCATGTGGACCGTGTCGGCGGCGCTGGCCCCGGCGGCTGCGTGGGGCGTATATGTCTACGGCCTGCCTGCGCTGACGGTGCTCCTCTGGTGTATCGCCTCCTCAATGGTCTTCGAGGCGCTGGCGCAAAAGCTAAAGGGCAGCCAGGTGTCGCTAGAAGACGGCTCTGCCGTCCTCACCGGGCTTCTTCTGGCGATGAACATGCCTGCCTCCTCGCCCTGGTGGCTCTGCGTATTTGGCGGCGGCGCGGCGATACTTCTCGGCAAACAGGTATTTGGCGGGCTGGGGCACAACCCGTTTAACCCGGCGCTGGTGTCGCGCGTGCTGATGCTTATCTCCTTTCCCGTCGAGATGACCAACTGGAAGGTCGGCTCGGGCGCGCTCGCCGACGCAGTGAGCGGCGCGACGCCTCTGGGGCAGGCCAAAACTTTCCTGAATACTCCCGAGCTGGGGTCGATGCCCCAGCTTGAGATGATGGATCTGCTCCTGGGCTTTCGACAGGGCTGCGTGGGCGAAGGGGCGATCCTGCTCTTGCTGCTGGGCGCGGCGGTGCTTATCTACAAACGCATAGTCACCTGGGACATCCCGGTGGGCTTTCTCGGAACACTGGCGCTGGCCACCGGCATCGTCTATCTGGTGTCGCCCGACAACCACCTTTCGCCCTTGGCGCATCTTGTCACCGGCGGCGCGGTGCTCGGCGCGTTTTTTATGGCGACCGACATGGTGACCAGCCCGCTTAACGCCAGGGGCCGCTGGGTCTTCGGCATAGGGTGCGGGCTCATCACCGCCGTTATCCGCCTCTGGGGCGGCTACCCCGAGGGTGTGAGCTTTTCGATACTGCTCATGAACGCCACGGTGCCGCTCATCGACCGCTATACCAAGCCCCGCAAGTTCGGCTACGTAAAGCCGTCTTCGGCAGGGGAGGGCGCACAATGAAATCCATAGCGCGCATGGTCCTGGTGCTGGGGCTCGTCTGCACCGTTGCCGCGCTCTCGCTCTCGGTCGTCTACGAGGTGACCAAAGAGCCGATAGCCGAAGCCTACCGCCAGGAGCTTCTGGACGCCATCGGAGCGGTGCTGCCCGCGTTTGATAACGCCCCCGACGCCGACATGGTGGCGGTGGAGGGCGTGGACTACTATCTGGCCAAAGCCAAGGGCGCGCCGGTGGGGGCCGCCTTCAAGGTCAACTCTACCCAGGGCTACTCCGGGCTCATCACCGCGCTGGTCGGGGTCGATCCCGAAGGCAGGGTGACGGGGGTTCGCATCCTCTTGCACACCGAGACCCCCGGCCTGGGCGCGAAGTTCACCGCTCCCGCCTTTCTCGCCCAGTTCAAGGGCAAAACGCTTGGTACGTCTAACTGGAAAGTCAAAAAGGACGGGGGCGACTTTGAGCAGATCACCGGCGCGACCATCACCCCGCGTGCTCTGGTGGCGGCGATAGGCGAAGGGCTGGAAACCTTCGCCAAGGCCCGCTTCACCGTCTTTGAAGGGGGTGCCCGATGAGCCTCGTCACCACGTTTACCAGGGGGATATTTAAAGAGAACCCCGTCTTTCGCCTGCTTTTGGGCATGTGCCCCACGCTGGCGGTCACCACCGAGGCGGTAAACGGGCTGGCCATGGGGCTGGCTACCGCTTTTGTGCTGGTCTGCGCCAACATCGTCGTTAGCCTCTTTCGCAGCGTCATCCCGGCCAAGGTGCGCATCCCCGTCTTCATCGTCATCATCGCCACCTTCGTCACCGTAGTCGATCTGGTGATGAACGGCTTTGTCCACGAGCTTCACAAGACGCTGGGCGTGTTTATACCGCTGATAGTAGTCAACTGCGTCATCCTTGGCCGCGCCGAGGCGTTTGCCAGCAGAAACGGCCCCCTCTCCTCGCTCTTTGACGGGCTGGGTATGGGGTTGGGCTTTACGGCGAGCCTCACGCTTCTGGGTGCGGTGCGCGAGCTCTTTGGGAACGGGACGATCTTTGGCGCAGCGATCTTTGGCGCGGGTTATCATCCGGTCATCGTGATGATCCTGCCCCCCGGTGCATTTATAACGCTGGGCCTCATTCTGGCGGCCATAAACCACCTGAGTAACGTGCGCGCGAAGGCTGGCGCGTAAAATACCGGTGGCGGTGCAGTTTTTACGCTAGCATGGCCCGGGCAGGCCGGTATTTCCTATGAATTTGTGTAGAAATACGCCCCTTTTTCCCTTTCCTCCTTGACAGGAAAGTAGGGGTACAAGTATCGTTTCGTCGGTTTAAAAGTCGGGTCTATCCGCCCGCTTTGCATTGATTCGATTTCTGGATTTGTAAGTATCTTGCAGGAGGAGGGTTTTAATGCTCGAAAACTATGTACCCATCCTCATTATGTTTCTGCTTGCCGCCGGGTTTGGGGTCTTCGTCCTCATCGCGTCGGCGCTGCTGGGTCCCAAGCGTCCCGGTGCCGTAAAGCAGATGACGTATGAGTGCGGCATGGACGTCCAACCCGACGCTCGCCGTCCCTTCGACATCAAATATTATCTCATAGCCATGGCCTTTCTGGTGTTCGACGTCGAGGTGGTGTTCCTCTACCCCTGGGCAGTCCAGTTCAAACAGCTCGGCCTCTTCGGGTTGGTGGAGATGTTCATCTTCCTCGGCATCCTGCTGGTCGGCTACGCCTATATCTGGAAAAAAGGAGTGCTGGAATGGGAATAGAAAATAATCTTCCCCCCTTTCTGGTAGGCAATCTGGAAAAGGTAGTCGGCCTCGCGCGGAAGCACTCGCTGTGGCCTGCGACCTTCGGTTTGGCCTGCTGCGCGCTTGAGATGATGGTGACGTCCACGTCCGACTACGACATCGCGCGCTTTGGTGCCGAGGCGTTTCGCCCCTCGCCGCGCCAGTCTGATCTTCTTATCGTCGCGGGAACGCTGACGATGAAGATGTCCAACGTCGTCGAACGCATATGGGAACAGATGCCCGACCCCAAGTGGGCCATCGCCTACGGCTCGTGCGCCTGCTCGGGTGGCATCTTCAATACCTATAATACGGTGCAGGGCGTCGATCAGATACTGCCGGTGAACGTCTACGTGCCCGGCTGCCCGCCCCGTCCCGAAGCACTTCTGGCTGCGATCATCAAGCTCCAGGACGTAGTAGCTAAAGAGACATTCTCCGACCGTCCCGACTTTCGGGCCGCCGGTTAAAGAAGACTTGAGGATTCGGCATGGATAACGAAGAAAAAGTCGTAGACGCCGCACAAGACGCCGCACAAGCACCCGAAGCGCAAACGCAAGAGGCCGAGGTTGCCGCTGAAGTTGAAGCCGCCGCACAAGCACCGGCTCCCTCTTGGCTCGAAACGCTGGTCGAGGGCCTTAAGGGGCAGTTCGGCGAAGCGATTCTCTCCGCCGTAACCTTTCGTGGGCAGGACTGCATAACCGTAAGCGCCGACAAGGTGGTGGACGTGTGCATGTATCTGCGCGACACCGAGGGCTACGACTTTGCCATGCTCACCGATCTGACCGCCGTAGACAACATGGGCGCGAAAACCCGCTTCACCGTTGTCTACAACCTGTACAGTTTCTCGCAAAATCTCCGACTGAGGGTGAAGGCCCCGGTTGCAGAGGGCGCAGACATTTCCACAGTGGAGAACGTGTGGAAGGCCGCCAACTGGATGGAGCGCGAGGTTTATGATCTTTTTGGAATAAATTTTGAGGGGCACTCCAACATGAAACGGATCCTTTTGTGGGACGGCTATGATGGCCACCCGCTGCGCAAGGATTTCCCGCTCACCGGCAAACCCCAGGCAATGACTTACCGATAACGCTTCGACCTTACAGATAACGGCTTCGCCGAAATCCCGCTAGGGAGCAGATGATGTCCGAGACGAAGAACATGATCGTCAATATGGGCCCGCAGCACCCCGCCACGCACGGCGTGTTGAGGCTGGTGCTCGAACTTGACGGCGAGACAGTGGTGGATGTAACCCCCCACCTGGGCCACTTGCATCGCGGCCTTGAAAAACTCGCGGAGCACAAAACCTATCACCAGGCGCTGACCTTGACCGACCGGATGGATTACACAGGTGCGCTCTTGAACAACCTGGGCTACTGTCTTGCGGTGGAGAAGCTGCTGGACGTCGAGGATCAGATCCCCGATCGCGCCACCGTGGCCAGGGTCTGTCTTTGCGAGCTTCAGCGCATCGCCGGGCACCTCTTGTGGCTGGCTACCCACGCGCTCGACCTGGGTGCCATGACGATGCTCTTCTACTGCTTTCGCGAACGCGAAACAGTCCACGACATCCTCGAAGAGGTTACCGGCGCGCGCATCACCCCCAGTTTTATCCGGGTGGGCGGGCTGGCTGATGACATCACCGACAAGTTCATCGAGAAGGCCCGGGCGTTCATCAAAGAGTTCCCCGGCCGTATAGATGAATACGAAGGGCTCCTGACCAACAACCGCATCTGGAGAAAGCGCACCGAAGGGCTGGGCATCATCTCCAAAGAGCAGTGCATCCAGTACTCGATCACCGGACCCGTGCTCCGCGCCGCCGGAGTGGACTGGGACCTGCGTCGCGATCAGCCCTACTGCGGTTACGAGACCTACGACTTTGAAATCCCCATCGGCACCACGGGCGACGTCTTTGATCGGTACACGGTACGCCTGATCGAGATGCGCCAGTCGATCCGCCTTGTAGAGCAAGCGCTCGACAGGCTGCCCGACGGCCCGGTGATGATGGACGATTTTCGTTACGCGCCCCCGCCAAAGGACGCAGTCTACGAGAAGATCGAGTCGCTTATCAGCCATTTTAAGCTGATGAGCACCGGCTACAAGGCCCCCAAAGGCGACGTCTACATGTCGGTGGAGGCCACCAAGGGCGAGCTGGGTTACTACCTCGTCTCCGACGGCTCCGAGAAGCCTTACCGCTTCCGCGTGCGTCCGCCCTGTTTTATAAATCTTCAGGCCATTAAAGATATGACTGTCGGCCACATGCTCGCCGACGTTGTAGCGGTAATCGGCTCGCTGGACATCGTCCTAGGCGAGATAGACCGGTAATCGACAGCCTTGCGAATCGGGAGATGTCTTCCATGAGTGATATGGTCTTTTCCAACTGGAGCGGCGCCAGCGTTGACAGCCGCTCGGGACAGGGGTCGGCTGACGACGTTAGCGTACCCAAAGAGCTGTCCAACGGTGTAAAGCTCGGCGGCCTGATGGGCTGGGACGGGCTGGCGTTGTGGGACGGCGTGAACGTCGTCGATCTCGCACGCGAGTACGCCAAGGGGTTGAGCGACAACTCCTGCGGGCAGTGCGTGCCCTGCCGCATAGGATCGAGCGTCATGCTCGACACCTTCGAGCGCATCTGCGCAGGCGAGGGCGAAGGCGACGATGTTGCCGAGCTCTCCACCCTGGCCGAGCGGCTGCGCAAGCAGGCGATGTGCGATCTGGGCCAGTCCTGCGGCAAGGCTTTCCAGGACTTTCTGGAGAACTTCGGCGTCGAGCTCGATCAGGCTATTTCCGACAAAAAGCCGATCGCGCGCGGCGAGTACCTGACCGCCACCACCGCACCGTGCAAATCCGCCTGCCCCGCGCACCTTGAAATCCCCACCTATGTAGAGATGATCAAGAAGGGCCAGTTCACCGAGAGCCTGGCGCTTATTCGCCGCGACAACTGCCTGCCGGGCACTGTGGGCCGCGTCTGTGTGCGCCCCTGCGAGTTCGATTGCCGCCGCACCAACGTGGACGGCCCCGTTCAGATAAAATTCCTCAAGCGTTTTGTCGCCGACTACGAGTTGGAGCGAAAGCGTCCTACGGGATTGCCGGAAAAAGCGCCGGAGGGCGAAAAAGTCGCCGTCGTCGGCGCGGGCCCCGCAGGGCTCACCGTGGCGGGCGACCTCATCCAGCTGGGTCACGAAGTGGTCGTCTTCGAGGCGCTGCACAAACCCGGCGGTGTGCTTGTTTACGGCATCCCGGAGTTTCGGCTGCCCAAGGCGATAGTGCAGGCCGAGGTGGATTACCTGGCAAAGATGGGCGTCCAGTTCGAGATGAACACCGTCATCGGGAAAATCCGCTCCGTTCAAGAACTGCTGGAGGTAGACGGCTTTGACACCGTCTTCGTAGGCTCGGGCGCGGGGCTGCCCAACTTCATGAACATCCCCGGCGAGAACCTTAACGGCGTCTACTCTGCCAACGAGTACCTCACCCGCTCCAACCTGATGAAGGCCTACCTCTTCCCGCAGTACGACACGCCGGTGGCGCGCGGAAAACGCGTGGCTACGCTGGGCGCGGGCAACGTGGCGATGGACTCGTCACGCACCGCACTTCGCCTGGGAGCCGAGGAGTCGATCATCGTCTACCGCCGTTCGCGCGACGAAATGCCCGCGCGCGGCGAAGAGATCCACCACGCAGGGGAGGAGGGCGTCGACTTTGAGCTCTTGACCAACCCCGTGCGCCTCATCGGCGACGACAACGGCTGCGTTCGCGCGATGGAGTGCGTACGCATGAAGCTGGGCGAGCCCGACGATTCGGGACGCCGCCGCCCCCAGGTGATCGAGGGATCGAACTTCGAGATCGAGGTCGATACGGTAGTCGTCTCCATCGGCAACTCGCCCAACCCGCTCATCCCCGCCACTACCCCTGAGCTTGAAATTTCCAAGTGGGGCACGATAAACGCCGATGAAGAGACGGGGCTGACCACGATGAAGGGCGTCTACGCCGGGGGCGACGTCGTCACCGGAGCCGCCACCGTCATCCTGGCCATGGGCGCGGGAAGAAAAGCCGCCAAGGCGATGCACGAGTGCATGACCGGCGAAAAAGTTGGGGAGCAGTAGCCTGTCACGGTTGATGTCCTTGGGGATTTTAGCGTTTCTCCGGCGTTCTGCGTCTGAAAAATGCAGTGGTGTAATCGGCAGTCCGCCCATGAGGCGGTCTGCCGTTTTCTTTGCGCCGCTTTGTGCGATGCTCTTTTTGCAGCCGCTGCTCTTTGGGTGCGGCTATCGCGTAACCTCAGGCGACGCCGTTGGCCGGGTTGGCCGGGTCGATGGCGCGCACAGCACAATAAAGATGGTGATCGGTTCGGTGGATGATCGCAGCCGCGAGCCGCTCTTGGGCGCACTGG
>CAXMSR010000041.1:0-8614 GCA_964195725.1 uncultured Kiloniellaceae bacterium
CCGGTGCCGCTGCGAGGCCGATAAAGAGGCTCTTTGAAGAGCGGCTGGTGGAGCCTCAGCTCCCCCTCTACGCACTGGCGTGCCCCGAGGCGCGCGGGGTGGGCTACGCACAGCTGGACAGGGGGCGCTGCGCCATAAAGGGCGTGGGCGACGAGACGGTCGGGCTTGGGCAGGGCAGCGGCAGCGAAGAGATGGATTGGGAAGAGCTTCGCCTCTTCTGGCAAGAGCGCCTTGAAGATTTGGCCGAGGAATACAGCCGGGGCGAGAACTCGCCCCACCCCGACAGGACGCTGTGCGAACGGTGCGAGGCGGGGGCCACCGGCTTTTGCCGCCGCGCTTTTGGCGGGGAGGGCTGATCATGGCGCAGCAAAATACAACCACCTTGCCGCTCTTTGATGCTATGCCGGAAAAAAACCGGCAGCCGTCAGACAGCGCAGCCAGAGCGCGCGCGCTCGACCCCCAGACCTCTTTCATCGTCCAGGCCCCGGCGGGCTCGGGCAAGACCGAGCTCTTGACGCGGCGCATTCTGGCGCTTCTGGCTACGGTGGACGCGCCCGAAGAGGTGCTGGCGATCACCTTCACCCGCAAGGCGGCCTCGGAGATGCGCACCAGGGTGATGAGCGCGCTTGGCGAATGCGAAAGCGCGGAAGCGAACCGGAGCAGCGGGAGCGGGCGGGAGCGATTCGCCCTCGCCCGCGCCGCGCTAGCCCGTTCCCGCGAGCTGGGCTGGGAGCTGGAGAAGAACCCCTCGCGGCTCTGGATCTCCACCATCGACGCTTTCAATCACTATCTTGCCGGGAAGATGCCGTGGCTCTCGCGCCTTGGCGGCCCCCCCACGGTGAGCGCCGACGCCTTTGAGCTCTACGCCGAAGCCGCAAGGCGGGCCTTTCTCCATCTGTGCAAGGATGATCTTCACGCCGAGGCGGTGGAGCGGGTGCTGGCGCATCTGGGCAACAACGCCGGGTCGTTTCGCTGGCTGGTGGCTGCGCTCTTGGCAAAACGCGACCAGTGGCTGCGGCGACGGCGGCGCATACAGGATCCCGACGCGCTGCGCCCCGAGCTGGAGGCGGCGCTGGCCGAGCTGGTAGAGGCGGCGCTGGCCGAGGCAGGGGAGCGGCTACTGGATCATCGCCACCTCTTGACGGGGCTCGCGGCCTATGCCGGGGGCAACGTAGCCGACGAGAGCCCTATCGCGCTTTTGCGCGAAGTGGAAATTGCACCCGGGTTCGACGCTGCTGAACTGGGCGCGTGGCGCGGCTTTGCCGAGCTCTTTCTCACGGCAAAGGGCGAGGTCCGAAAAAACGTCAACGTGCGCCAGGGGTTTCCCGCAGGCAAGAATGAGCCCGCCGACTGGAAGGCGCGCATGAAAGACGCGCTCGATGCGCTGCGCGAGGACGGGGAGGGATGCCGCGCGCTGGCGAGGGTTAAAGGATTGCCGCAGCCCGCTTATGACAATGAGCAGTGGGAGATCATCGCCCCTATAATCCGCGTGCTCGACCTTGCGATTCTCTATCTCTGGGGGGTGATGTCCGAGCGCCGCGAGTGCGATTTTAACGAAGTGGCCGAGCGCGGCCTCGGTGCCCTTGGCGCGGCGCAGGACCCCTCCGAGCTGTTGCTGGCGCTGGACAGGCGGCTGCGCCACATTCTGGTGGACGAGTTTCAGGACACCTCACACCTCCAGTTCGGGCTTCTGGAGCGATTGACCGAGGGGTGGGAGCCCGGCGACGGGCGCACGCTCTTTCTGGTGGGCGACCCCATGCAGTCGATCTACCGCTTCAGGGAATCGGAGGTGGCGCTTTTTTTCAAGGCAGCCAGAGAGGGGGTGGGGCCGGTGGCGTTGGAGTCGCTCTCGCTCACCGTAAACTTTCGCTCCGACGGCGCGGTGATCGACTGGATAAACGAGGTCTTCACCGAGGTCTTCCCCGCCTCGGACGACGCGGACACGGGCGCGGTGCGCTATAGCCCCTGTGTGGCGTTTCACGGCAACAGGGGCGTGGCAGGTGGAGCCGACGAAGCTGGCGGGGTTGCTGGCGGGGTTGATGACAGAACGGCGCCGGTGCGCTTTGTCCCCCTCGCCGGAAAAGAACCCCTGCGCGAAGCACGCGAGGTGGTGGACGAGGCGATAACCCGTCGCATTGATGGCACCGTGGGAATTCTGGTGCGGTCGCGCACCCACCTAAAGCCGATCGTAAGTGAGCTGGCGCGGCGCGGGGTCTCCTACCGGGGCGAAGAGCTCGACAAGTTAAAGGACCGCGCCGTAGTCAAGGATCTGCGCTCGCTCCTCGACGCGCTCTTTAATCCCGCCGACCGGCTGGCCTGGCTCTCGGTGCTGCGCGCCCCCTGGTGCGGGCTAACCCTGGGAGAGCTTCTGCTGCTGGTGGGCGACGACAAGCGCCCGGTGGCACAGATTCTGGAAGAGGTTCTAGAAGTTGGCGAAGCTGCCAAAGCTGTCGAAGGCGGCGAGGAGGCACAAAAGAGCGACAGGTTATCGCGCCTCTCCGCTGCTGCTGCCGCGTCGCTAAAGCGGGTGTGGCCCATCCTCGACGGTGCCCGCCGCAGAGCTGGCAGGCTTGGCCTCAGGGAACTGATAGAGGGGGCGTGGTGCGAGCTTGGGGGGCCGACTTATCTTGACGGTGGTAGTGGTATAGGGGGGCAACAGCTGGCCGACGCCGAGGCGCTCTTCTGCGTGCTGGAGCGGTTGGACGAGGCGGGCCAGCCCGGCGCGCCCCAGCGGCTGGACAGGGCGATAGAGGGGCTCTACGCGCGGCCCGACCCCGGCGGCGATCAGGGACTTTCGGTGATGACCATCCACAAGGCGAAGGGGTTGGAGTTCGACACCGTGCTTTTGCCGGGGCTGGGCCACAGGCCGCCGTCGGACAAGGGGCAGCTCATCGAGTGGGCCGAATTGCCCTCGGGTGGGCTGGTGATCGGCGCGCCGCCGCCGACGATGGTGGGCAGCCAGAGCCCGGTGCGGGATTTTATCCGCGAGCTGGATAAGCAGAAGAGCGTGAACGAGCGCATCCGTCTCCTCTACGTAGCGGCTACCCGCGCGCGCACGCGACTGGTGATGTGGGGCGCGGCCAAGGTGGATGCCGACGGCGGGGATAATGGCACGGGCGAGACCAAGCCCGCCACCGGCTCGATGTTGGCGCTCCTCTGGTTCAAGGTCGAGGGGACGTTTGCAGGGCTCGCGCCTTCGCAAGAGGAGGAGGCACCGCCGCTTGAGCCCTTGAGCGTCAAGCGGTTGCCGCCGGGATGGCTGCTGCCGCAGGTCGTCTCTCCCGAGGTTGGCCCAAGGGAGGTGGAGGCCGCTGAAGGCGAGGAAGACGAAAAACGGCAATTCGATTGGGCTCGTGAAGAGCGAAAGCTCATCGGCACCCTGGCGCACCGCCTGATCGAGCGCATCTCGGTGGAGGGGCTAAAGGCGTGGCCCCCCTCGCGCGTCGAGTCGATGCGCGAGACGCTCTCCCGAAAGCTGACGGCGATGGGGGTGGGGCAGGGCAGGCTGGACGAGGCCGTCGGGGATGTGGTCGCAGCGGCGAAGGCGGTGTTGGAGGATGAGCGAGGGCGCTGGATTGTGGGCGCGCACGAAGACGCGCACAGCGAGTACGAGCTGGGCGGCATTATCGACGGCAAGGTCGAGCGGCGGACTATCGACCGTACTTTTATCGACGACAAAGGGGTTCGCTGGATAGTGGACTACAAGGTGTCGTCCCACAGCGGGGACGTGGAGGCCTTTCTCGAAGCCGAGAAGAGCGGCTACCGTCCCCAGCTGGAGCGGTATGTGAGGCTGTTCAAGTTGAAAGAGCCCAGCCGCGAGATAAGGGCCGCGCTCTATTATCCGCTCTTTCGGCGCTTTGTGGAGGTGGTCTGTTGAGTGAACCTTTGGCTTGTCTGCTCCTCTTCGGGGTGGGACTCGTGGCGGGGACGCTCAACGTCATCGCCGGGGGGGGCTCGTTTATCACCTTGCCTATCCTGATATTTTTGGGGCTCCCTGCGCCGATGGCCAACGGGACCAACCGGCTGGCCATCCTCTTTCAAAACGTGGGCGCGGTGTGGGGCTTTAAACGCCATAAAATTACTCCGTGGCGTTACTGGGGCTGGGCCGCAGGGGCTGCGGCGGCTGGGGCCGCTGTCGGCGCGCTGCTGGTTTTTCACGTTGACGACGAGACCTTCAAGCGCCTTTTGGCGACGTTGATGGTGGTGATGACGGTGTGGACGCTCTTGGGCAAGGGGGCGTCGGAGCCGGTGGAGAAACCGCCGCCGGTGTGGCTTGTGTGTCTCGGTTTTTTTGCCATCGGTATCTACGGCGGGTTTGTGCAGGCGGGGGTGGGTTTTCTGCTTCTGGCCACGACCAGCGCGTTTGGCCTCGATCTAGTCAGGGGCAATGTGGTGAAGGTGCGCTGCGTGTTGGTGTTTTCGGTGGTGGCGCTTGCGATATTTCTCTACAACGGCGTGGTGGACTGGACTCTGGGGCTTAGCCTGGGTGCCGGGTCGGTTATCGGCTCGCAGCTGGGCGTGCGGCTGACGGTGACCAGGGGGCACCGCTGGGTGAAGCTGGTGGTGAGTGCGATGGTGTTGGTGTTTGCTGCAAAGCTCTGGATAGGGTAGGGGGGGGGCGGCTGCGTCTTTTCGCAAAATACTGCGTCGTTGCTCGAAACGAGTGTCCTCGACGTGGCGTTGCCACGCCTCCGGTACTCGCTTCTCGCACTCCTTGTCTTTCGCGAAAATACGCAGCCGCGGTGGTGGGGAGATTACGAGAAACTATAGGGGGAGTGGTCCACGGGGGCGGCTAATCAAATACTGCTTCGTTGCGAGAAACGAGTTTCCTCGAAGTGACCTGCCCACCCGACCATAAAACTTCGTTTAATGGTCTTGCCCATAACGAAGCGGAAAAGCTAACGCTCCTCCGCCTATCGGGTAGTTACTCCTCTGGTACTCGCTTCTCGTACTCTTTGTCTTTAGCAAAAATACGCAGTCGCAGTGGTGGGGGAGACCTACAGAAAAGCGTTGGGGGAGTTGCCCATTGTTGGTGTCGTCAACGGGCTGGGACAACGAACAAAAGCCCGTCAAAGACGGGCTTTTGTTGTTTCTGGATATGCAGGGCGAAGCTGGTGTGGGGCGACTAGATCGCCTTTTCCACCTTGCCCGAGCGCAGACAACGGGTGCAGACTTTTACGCGAGCGGTGGCGCCGTTGACTTTAGCACGAACCGTCTGGAGGTTCGGGCGCAGGACGCGCTTGGTTTTGTTGTTTGCGTGGCTGACGTTGTTGGCAGAGACGGGGCCCTTGCCGCAGATTTCACACTTCCTGGCCATCTGTAAATTCCTTTTGTTTTTCGCTTGAAAAATCGAAGAAAGCTATCTAACACGCAGCGGCCGGATTTGGCAAGATAAATCGTCAAACCTGGCGCGCACGGTCTATCGTTGAGGCTATTGTGGTAACTCTTGCTTAACGGTGGTCGGGGGCTACTCGAATCCCCTGTACGGAAAGGTTCCCGCAAGCTGCGCTAGAAGGGGTTCCACCAGCTCTTTTTGTCGCTGCCATCCAGCCGGTAGCTGCGGCCACGGCTCTTTATCTCGTTCACCTTGTCTTCGAGCTCGATGATCCGTTTGTCTTTTTGCCGCAGTTGTGTGCGCAGTGCCTGGTTCTGTTCCTTTAGCTTCTGGATGGTCATGTCGCGCGGGTCGCTTTTGGGCGGCGGCGCGGCGGCCAACTCGTCGCCGCCATTCGTCCTCGTTTGCCGACCGGAGGCCCGGCCCATGGGCGGCAGCTGTATCTGCCCATTGCCGTTGAGTGCGGCTCTGCAGCCTGGTTGTCCTTCTACGGGTGCGTCCTCTATCGGTGCGTCCTCTGCGAGCGCGCCCTCTGGGGGGAGCCCAGGCCAGTCCAGCGAGAAATGCTTGAGGCGCAAGAGCACGTTGGCAGGCACCCGGAAGAGCTGGGCTTTACCCACCTCCCACTGCCCGTCGGTGTTGGTGCAGGGGTAGAGGCGGAACTTGGCGGTGTCGATAAAGCTGTGCAGAAAACGCAGGTCGCCCTGAACATCGGGATAAAAACGCATCTCGTAGCTGACCGGCTCGGTGGGGATGTCGTAGAGGAGCAGGCTGATGACTACGCAGTTGTCGTCTTCACGACGGATTTCGACGCCGACGTCGGCCTCGGAAGCTTTTGCGAGGTCGGGCACTTTTATCAGCAGCTGCGGGTTGCCCGAATGGTTTATTTCGCGCACCACAAACTGGCTGTCTAGCTGGTCGGCTGCGTCTTGGGTAATTTTGAACATGGCCTGCACTTCATAAAGTGTTTGGAGTCGTAGTCGGCTTTCGCTACTGCTCCCGGTTACGCCGAGCCCCCTGGCCGAGGATGCGAGGAAGAGCTGCGCTCTTTCCCCATCGATCATTAAAGCCGAGTTTGCGACATTGCTATAAAGTACCCCTAAGACGCTGGAGCTTCAACCGGGAATTTGCCTTTGGGCGGCGATCAGTCAAAACGTCTTGTCGCGCCCACCTCAAGGACCACGGTTTCGGCGGGCAGCGGGGCGGTGAGGCCGACAAAACGCTCGGGGGTCTGCTCCAAAACCTCGAAGGTGGCGTAGTGCATCGGTATCACATATTTTGGATCGATGAGCTTGACCGCCATGGCGGCCTCTTCGGGGCCCATGGTGAAGTTGTCGCCAATGGGCAGTATCGCGATATCGAAGGGGTCGAGCTCGGCGAGGAGCTTCATGTCGCCAAAGAGCGCGGTGTCGCCGGCGTAGTAGACGGTGAGTCCGCCCATCTTGATGACGAAGCCGCAGGGGTTGCCGGTGTATTCGGCCCCCTTGTCCACAAACGACGAGCTGTGGATGGCCCGGGTGAGCTTGACGCTGCCGAAATCGAAAGAGAAGCGTCCGCCGTGGTTCATCGGATGCACAGTGGCGCCTCGGCGCTGGCAGAAGAGCGCGAGCTCGAAGGGGGCGATGACCGGGGCTTTGTTTATTTTTGAAAGCTCTACCGCGTCGCCCAGGTGGTCGGGGTGGCCGTGACTGACCAAAACAGCGTCCAGCGCAGGCATGTCGGCTGGTGTCGAGATCGCCGTAGGGTTGCCGTTTAGCCAAGGGTCGAAAACGATAGTGTACTCTCCATCGCTCATCGTAAAAGCAGAGTGTCCGTGATAGGTGATCTCTAACATCGCAGGTTTCCTTGGCAGAGTGCTGTGGCTACGTCTGATGAGGGTATTATTATAACGCATAGCGTGGCTCTTTCCACGTAGTATTCTTGACTATGCAGGAAAACAATTAAATCGAGCTGTTGATAACGTTGCACTGTAAGGATTTTTAGCAAATAGCTAAGGTATCGCGTCTACGAGTAGGGCTAAGTGGTTGTAATAATTGCTTAAGTAGAAAAACATCGATTTTTGTGAAAAAAGGCGAACCCTCTGGATTTATTGAGGAAAATCATACTGTAAACAAGTTGTCCACAGGCTGTGCGGCGATGTTTTTTCTTGACCGCACCCCCATTATTCGCCTCAAATGGGGTGGCGCGAAGAGTTGCGCGTTTTCTTTTTGTGATTTTGCTTTTCTACCCTGCTTTTTTGCCCTGATTTTCCTCTTCAGTAGGAGCCCGCCGTGACCCCCGAAGTGCTAGAGCGACTTACCGGTTTACAGATAATGCCGAGCCACCAACCGCAGATGGCTTATTGCTGCGTCAAGTGCGGCAGCACCTCTTCGCTTGAGCGCCTGCTCTACACCTGCCCCGACTGCGGCGGGCTTTTGCGCATCATCGACGAGGCGTTTGACAAGCTCGCCGATAAAAGCGGCGAGCAGTGGCGCGAGATCTTCGACCTAAGAAGGAGCCTGGGGATAAAGGGGCTTGAGGGGATCTTTCTCTTTCACGAGCTGATCTTGCCCCACCTGCCTCTTGAGGACGTGGTCTACCTGGGCGAGGGGCACACCCCGATGATCGAGGCCAACGACGAGCTGGCCGCCTGGGTGGGCGCGCCCTTCTCGGTGAAAAACGACGGGCAGAACCCCAGCGCATCTTTTAAAGACCGTGGGATGGCCAGCGCCATAAGCTTTCTCAATAACTACATAAAGACGTATAAGCCCGGCCCGGTGCTGGGTATCTGCGCCTCCACCGGCGACACCTCGGCCGCCGCCGCACTCTACCTCTCGCATCTGCCCAAGGGGGCGGTGCGCTCGGTGGTGCTCTTGCCGCGCGGCAAGGTGACCCCGCAGCAGCTGGGCCAGCCCCTGGGCAGCGGTGCCACGGTGCTGGAGTTGCCGGGGGTCTTTGACGACTGCATGAAGGTCGTCGAGAAGCTGGCCGAGCGGTACGAGGTCTTTCTGCTCAACTCGAAAAACCCCGTGCGCATCTGCGGCCAGAAATCCTTTGCCTTCGAGGTGGCGCAGCAGCTGGGATGGAAGACCGGCAACGCCACCGTGGTGCTGCCGATCGGCAACGCTGGCAACGTCACGGCGATTATGGAGGGCTTTATAGACCTTAAGCGCCTCGACATCATCGACGAGCTGCCCCAGCTGTTGGGTGTCCAGAGCGAACGGGCAAACCCGGTAGCCAGATGGCGCGCGAGCGGCGACTACCAGCCGATGACCGTCACCCCCAGCGTCGCCCAGGCGG
>CAXMSR010000042.1:0-8592 GCA_964195725.1 uncultured Kiloniellaceae bacterium
CCACCTGGACGATTATTCTGCCGCCTGTTGTGCCGCCTGCCATGCCGCACGAGCGGGGCAGGGACTGGCGAAATACGTAAATAATGGCGGCGGCACAGGCGCGCAACGTGCCTTCATACCCCTGACGGTGCCCGATCTATCTGTACGCCACCTTCGCCCTGCACCTGCCCGACACCTCCAAAGAGTTCGCCGACGTGCTCGTCTCCGTGGTACCTTACAAGGACAGCTTAGGCACCGGGGCGACATATTGGGGCGACATATTATCAAGTACGCACCAGGGGCGGCGGCTACTCCTTTACGGAACACAAAAGGCGGCTGCGCAGCTCCGGAGGCCAGGCGCTGCAAAAGACTAAAAACATCTTTGGGATATTGACATGATCAGCGCAGGCATAGACGTCGGCAGCAAAAACATAAAAGCGGTGCTAATGAAAGACGGCAACGAGGTGGCGCGCGCGCAAAGCGGCAGCACCTTCGAGCAGAACGCCGTCGCCCGCGAGCTCTTAGACAAGGCACTGGCCGAGGCCGGGGCCACCCGCGCCGAGGTGGCGCACATCACCGTCACCGGCATGGGCAGAAACGCCATCGACTTTGCCGACTCGACGCTCACCGATATCAGCGCCGCCGCCAGGGGCGCGGCCCACTACTACCCCGGCGCCGCCACCATCATCGAGGTGGGCGCAGAAGAGAGCCGGGCCATCAAGACCGACGGCAAGGGCAGAGTTCTGGACTCGGCGGTAAACGGCAAATGCGCCGCAGGCTCCGGCTCGTTCACCGAGTCGATGGCGCGCGCCCTTGGGCTTGAGCTCGCCCAGTTCGCCCGGATAAGCCTTGACTCCGACATCAAGATACCGATGAACGCACAGTGTACCGTCTTCGCCGAGAGCGAAGTGGTCTCGGTCATCCACCAGTCCACCGCGAAAAAAGACATCGCCCGCGCCGTACACGACGCCATCGCCAGCCGCGTGGGCTCGATGGCGCGCCGCATAAAGGTTGAGGGCGACGTGGTGCTTCTGGGCGGGCTGGCCCACAACCCCGGTTTCTGCAAGAGCCTCATCGACAACCTGGCGCTCGGCGAGCTGAAGATCCCTGAAAACCCCGAGTTCGTTGACGCGGTCGGTGCTGCGATAACAGCAGCAGAGCGGGCAGCCAAACCTGTAGCCTGAAACCACGGCCTCACACGATTTGTACAAGAGCGTAAACAATATGTCTGAAGAGAAAACCGAATTCTGGCGCTGGACCGAAGACACCTACGTCGCGCCCGCGATGAACTGGAGAGACGCCGAAGTTGTCTCGCTGGGCATCGACGTGGGCAGCGTCAGCTCCGAAGCGGTGGTCTGCCTCGACGGCGCGCTCTACGCCTACAGCACCACCCGCACCGGGTCCAACTCCGTCGATTCGGCCAGGGCGGCCTTGCAGGGCATCTTCAATGATACGGACCTCACCCTGGAAGACGTAAACTTCACCGTAAGCACCGGCTATGGCCGCGTCTCGATCCCCTTCGCCGACAAGGCGATAACCGAGATCGCCTGCCACGGGCGCGGCGCCAATTTTATGGGCGGCCCCACGGTGCGCACCATCCTCGACATGGGCGGCCAGGACTGCAAGTGCATCCACATCGACGAGCGCGGCAAGGTCACTCATTTCCTGATGAACGACAAGTGCGCCGCCGGAACGGGCCGCGGCATGGAGGTCATCGCCGACCTTCTGGCTGTGCCGATCGTCGAGCTGGGCGCGTACTCATTGGACATAGACGAAGAGCCCCCGGCGGTCTCGGATGTCTGCGTCGTCTTCGCCAAGAGCGAAGCGATGGCGCGGCTAAAAGAGGGCTGGTCAAAAAACAAGGTGATCGCCGCCTACTGCCGCGCCATGGCCGAGCGCGTCTGCGCACTCCTTAAGCGCATCGGCGTAGAAGAGGACTTTTTCATCACCGGCGGCATCTCCAAAAACATCGGCATCGTGAGTCGCATCGAGGGCATCCTCGGCGTAAAGGCCAAGGCCACCGGGTTCGACACCCAGATCGCGGGGGCGTTGGGCGCGGCACTCTTCGCCCACACCCTCTACCTTAAGAAGAAAAAACAGGGCAGATAGCAATGCGCGTTTCAATTATCAGGCGGCTCAAAGGAGGCAAGCGATGATAGCCAACTACGGATACACCGACGCCGAGGGCGCATTCTACATCACCATCGACACCGGCAAGTGCGAAGGGTGCGAGGCCAAGCCCTGTGTGGCGGCCTGCCCCCGGTCGCTCTTCGTCGAAGAAGAGGACCCCTACGGCGAAGACGTGGTGGCAATCGATGACGCGAAGCGCAAAAAACTCAACTACGAGTGCGCCGGGTGCAAGCCCTCCGGCGAGCGAGCGCCGCTGCCCTGCGTAGCGGCCTGCCCCTACGATGCGGTGACCCACAGCTGGTAAGAGCCCGGGCGACTGCTTACGGGTTAAATAACTGTTTATGGGTTAAATAACTGTTTGCGGCTTTAATCATGAGAGGGCGCGTCCTTGGGCAAACGCCCTCTCTTTATTTTGTCAACGGCCTAAGATCGGAAGAGGCTCTGCCAACGGCGGAAAAAAGCGCCTTCGACCAGCCTCGATCGCTACTCCAGGTTGCCGACCGGGCAAAGGGTGATAACATGAAAGAAGATGACGCCATAAATGAGACTGGCTGCATCTTTTGCTGTACCGCCCCCCCCGTGGGCGCGCGCAGCGCGCAATAGCCGACTCATACAGCGCCGTCTACAGCGAGCGCGGTGTCCGGCGACGACGTCAGCGGCCTTTTCCAGGGAAAGGGGAAAGCGGCAAGGATGACCACCGACCTGAACGCCTTGGAAAAACAGGGCTGGCTGCGGCGCTTTACCGCCTCGGAGCCACGGCTGAGCGAAGCGATACAGACCTACCGCGAGTTGGGCCTTGAGGTGCTCTTGGTGCCGATCCTCGACTTTTGCAAGTCGGAAGGCAACAACGACGACGGGAAAACCAGCTGCACCGCGTGTTTCGAGGCAGACGGCGACCCCGGCAAGCACAAGGTTATCTTCACCCGTCCTCTCAAAGATGGCGGCAAAAACGGCGGCAAAGACGACAAGCTCTTTTAATTCGTAAAGAGCGACAGCGACTACCCCTTAAAGCTGCGGCAGCGTAAACCCTTGCGCCCACGACCAAGCCGCAAACCCCACTTACACCCCAATAGCCTCCGTAATGGCCTCCGGTTCCTCCCGGCTGCCGACGCCGCCCGTTGACGCTGGATTTTTACAGGCTATTCTCCCTCTTGGCGGATGAGAGTCCCTTTGTGTTTTCCATGCAAAGTGCGTAGCCCATAACATACGCCTGCCCTCTTTTGATGGTTTTCCGTGGGCGTCGGCCTTGGGCCAGCTCCTGCATGGCGCAAAAACCACCCAGCAGCTACGGCTTTTTGCGGAACACAGAGATTGCGTTCCTCTTATCTACCGCCCGTACGGTTTGGTCTTGACACTCCTCTAGCGCCTCATTATAGTTACTTTGTAGCTACTAAATAGCTACGGCAGTCTTCTGGGCACAGTCTCCAGCGCCCCGCATGCACCAAGGCGCTGGAACGACTCGGCAAAACGGCCCTGCCCTGTTTTTGTAGAAACATTTTTTCCCCGCATATCCGGCGCAGGACACCGATTGAGACGATGCCAGTGCTCACTCGATTTCAGGAGCCCCCATGGAACAACGGAAAAAATCCGAAGAGAGCTTGGAGCAGCAAGAGGCTGAAGCGCGTCGCGCCCTGCCTAAGTCCAAGTTCGAAGTCTATGGTGAGGAGATGATTGAGAAAGAAGTACGCCAAAGCGGAAACAGCGGCCGCGTTTATCTGCCGCCGGAGTGGATCGGCAAACACGTAAAGATAATTCGCATTGACTAGGAGTCGCCCATGATTGAGTTGAGAGAATTCGAGCGCTCTGACATCCCGGAGATGGTCGCCATTCAGCAGGTAATCACCAAGAAGAAGGTGTCACAGACCTGGGACAGCATGTTCGAGCGCCACCTCAATGACAGCAACGGGATGGGATTCGTGGCGGTCCAGAACGGCAAAATCGTGGGGTTTGCGATTGGAGAGGTCAAGGGCGAGGGCTTCGGCCTGCACCAGAGCGGCTGGATCGAGATAGTGGGCGTCGACCCCCAGGAGATGGGCGAGGGTATCGGCAAAGCCCTTATGGACAAGCTTTTCGAGTCGTTTCGGCAGCAAGGGGCCAAAGAAGTCTACACCTCTGTGCGCTGGGACGCCGTGGATATGTTGTCGTTCTTCAAGTCCGTCGGTTTCGGTCGCTCCGACTTCATCAACCTGATCCGGCGGCTGTAACGTCCACCCGTTGCGCCCAGGCGTAAAAACCATTTATTCAAGCTCCCGGCCTTCCGGGGGTAACCGGCTGAAGGTTCCGGGCTCTTTGCCGACCTTTAGCTGACGGGCAAAAGTTGTTTTGAGTCAAGTGTCTGAAGCCTGTTGCCGTTAAATAGATTTGCAACAGCTTCGGCCGCCAATGAAGGGATAAAAAATGAGGTACGCAGAGACAGGGTTCAATCTGGAGATCGACCTATCCAGGGGCTCCATCGACAGGGTAGAAACCGACCCTGAAGACACCGAGCTTTATCTGGGCGGGCTTGGCACCAACGCAAAGATAATGTGGGAGCGGGTTCCCCCTGAAGTGGGGCCGTTCTCCCCCGACAATCTCCTGATCTTCGGCGCGGGCCTGCTGTGCGGCACCCCTGCCACCGGCTGCAACCGCACCATCGTGACCACCATCTCCCCCCAGACGGAGTTGATGGCGTTTTCGATGATGGGCGGCTTTTGGGCTCCCGAGCTAAAGTATGCCGGTTACGACAAGGTGATCCTTCGCGGCAAATCCTCCGACCTCGTCTACATCTGGATACACAACGACAAGGTAGAGATTCGCGACGCCTCCCACCTTAAAGGCAAGGGCGCCATCGAAACCGCCACCATCATCACCGAAGAGCTTGGCGAGCCGGAAGCACAGGTAGCGGCTATCGGCCTGGCAGGCGAGAACAAAGTCTATTTCGCCTCCATCGAGCAGAGCCGCTCCAGCGCCAGCCGTGGCGGCATCGGCGCGGTGATGGGCGACAAGGGCGTCAAGGCGATCGTCGTTCGCGGGACAAAAGACCTCAACGTCGCCGAGCCGGAGAAATACCACGAGCTCTGTGGCGAGGTGATGGACTACATCGCCTTCAGAAACGAAAACCCGATCCCCGGCGTCATGCCCATCCTGGCCGGTATCGGCTCTCCGCAAGAGATGAAAGTCCACGACGAAAAATGGCACACCGAGAACTTCATGTGGGGCAACTCGCGCGTTCGCAGAAGGGATTTCTGGAACGATGAGATAACACAGGAGTGGAAGGAGACGATGGAGGGCATGCAGAAGCGGCTGATCAGCTGCTACAACTGCCCGATGACCTGCGGCGCCACCATCCAGCCTCCGGGCAAGCCCACATACATGATGAAGTGCTTCTCCAAGCTGACCTACACCATGGGGGCGATGTCCGACCTCAAGTTCGGCCTCAAGATCGCCCAGAAGGCCACCGAGCACGGCGTGGACGCCTTCTCGGCCCCGCAGGTCATGGCCTTCGCCCTTGAGCTCTTGGAAAACGGCATCCTCACCGACGCTGATTTCCCCGGCATGCCCGAAGACAGCGAGGGCCGCTTCGAGTGGCTGCTCGACACGATAGTGCGCCGCGAGGGCATCGGCGACATCCTGGCCAACGGCACCTATTGGGCAGCCAAAGAGATCGGCAACGGCGCCGAAGCCTATGCGCACAACAACATCAAAAAGACCGAACAGCTGCCGCTGAAGCTCTCGATGCTCAACCCCATCTATTTTCTCATGTACGCCACCGGCGAGAAAATGAACATCACCCAGATCGAAGGCCAGTTCCCCCAGGCCCCCTTCGCGACGAAAGAAGAACGCGAAGCGTTTGTGAAGGACTGGATTCAGGTCCCCGACGACAAGTTCAAGCAGATCTTTCTCGACTGGGAGTTTCGCGGTGAGAAATCCATGCCCCACTACCCGACCGTCCAGATGTGCTGCGACATCGTAGACTGGCAAGAGAAGATGCACTACATCGACGACGCGCTGGGCATGTGCGCCGGGCTCTCGTCGTTCCCCTTAAAGCCCCCCTACCACATCCACAACTATCCCAAGTTCATCTCGGCTGGTGCCGGGATCGATATGGATGAAGAGAAGCTGTCGAAGGCGGCCAAGCGCTACCGCACGCTGGTCAGGGCGAACAACACCCGGCGAGGCATGCGCCGAAAAGACGAGAAGCCACCGGAAAACCACTGGAAGAAGCGGTTTCCCGAACTTGAAGAGGAACTCCTCAGCACGTATTACGCCTACAAAGGTTGGAATGACGATGGAATCCCAACCAAAGAGAGCCTGCACGACTTGGGGCTGGATTACGTCGCCGACGACTTCATAAAGAGGGGCATCCTGACGGACGACGAAGGTGCGTCCTCCACCGGGGCTGCGTCTGACGACGCCGATAAATAAAGTGAAAAGGTGGTAACAGCCATGGGTAAGAAGAAAACCAAGATCATCAAAAACATAAAGATCGATGCCGATCTGTGCAACGGGTGCCGCGCCTGCGAGGTAGCCTGCTCTTCCTTTCATGCCACGCCCAAGTACAGTAGCAACAACCCGGCGCGCTCGCGCGTCAGGGTGCTGCGCCGCCCGCTGGAAGACATCTACGTCCCGGTCTACGCAGGCGAGTACACCCCGTCGGAGTGCATGGGCAGAAACTCCTACAAGATCGAAGGCAAAGAGTACGACGAGTGCGCGCTTTGCCGGGCTTCGTGCCCCTCCAGAGACCTCTTCAAAGAGCCCGACTCCGGCCTGCCGCTAAAGTGCGACATGTGCGAGAGCGTGCCCGAGCTCGACGAGCCGCTGTGCGTCAAGTGGTGCATGGTCGGCGCGCTGACCTACGAAGAGCGGGAAGTGGAAGTGGACGAAGATGAGGAGCAGTTCTCAAAAGCAGAGATGGAGACCGGGGTTGAAGCCCTGGTGGACAAGTTCGGCGTACAGAAAGTGGCCGACATCCTCGCCAGAATGTCCAAGAAGAGCTAGCGCGGCAAAAGGCGTCACCCCCCTGCCCTGCCCCCACACAAACGGCGGCAGGGAAAAGATTTACAGGGAAGAAACAGACTGAAACAAAACAACGCAAGAGGCTGTGTATTTTGCCCATAAGCAAGGAGCCTAGCCGGTGAGAACCGGAGGCGTAGCAGCGCTACGTCGAGGATTCACACCGGCGTAGCGACGCAGCATATGGACAAAATTCGCAGCCTTAGCACGCAAGAGGTTTCTCGTGGAAAACGTAGCCGACTACAAAGAGATCGCCGAGATCGTAAAAGACAGCGGTGGAGATGCGTTCAAGCGCTGCTTCCAGTGCGGGCTTTGCGACGTGGTTTGCCCCTGGAATCGCGTCCGCCAGTTCAGCATTCGCAAGATAGTGCGGCAGGCGGCGTTTGGCATGACGGAGATCGAAAACGAAGAGATCTGGCGCTGCACCACTTGCGGCACCTGCCCTCAGCGGTGTCCCAGGGACGTACAGCAGATAACCTCCGGGGTCGCCCTTCGCAAGATCGCCACCGAGTACGGGGTCTTCCCCGAAAACGTAAAGCCGATCCGCGCCGTCAGCGGCAACTTGAACACCGTGGGCAACCCCCTGGGCGAAGACCGCGAGAAGCGGGGCGACTGGGCCAAGAACCTGCCGGTAAAGCAGTTCACCGAGGACATGGAAATACTCTATTTCACCGGCTGCTACCTGAGCTACGATCCAAGGCTCAAAAAGGTCGCCGCCGCCACAGCCGCCATCCTCAACAAAGCGGGCGTCAACTTCGGCATACTGGGCTCCAAAGAGAACTGCTGCGGCGAATCGATCCGCAAAGCTGGCGACGAAGAGGTCTTTACGCGGCTGGCCAAAGAGAACATCAAGACCTTCATCGATCACGGCGTGAAGAAAATCCTCGTCTCCTCTCCCCACTGCTACCACACCTTCAAGAACGAATATCCGGAGTTCATGGTTCACTTCGAGGTGGTTCACATGAACCAGTTCATCGCCGAGCTCCTTGAAGAGGGACGGCTAAAGCTGACCGGAGAGCTGCCCAAAAAAGTCACCTACCATGACCCGTGTTACCTGGGCCGGCACAACAACATCTATGACGAGCCCCGCGACATCCTGAAACAGGTACCCGGTCTGGAATACACCGAAATGGCCGATTTCAGAGAGAACAGCCTCTGCTGCGGCGGCGGCGGCGGACGGATATGGATGGACACGCCAAAGGGCGAACGTTTCTCGGACATCAGGGTAGAGCAGGCGCTAGACGTAGGAGCGCAGGTGCTGGCGACGTCATGCCCCTACTGCATCGCCAACTTTGAAGACAGCCGTCTGGCCCTTGAAGACAGCGACGCCCTTGAGATTAAAGACATTACAGAGATCATTCAGGAGCTTCTTTAGCTCCACCCCCCAAACCGGGGCGATTTGCTTAGTAAACGACGCAGGTGCAACTGCCCGCTCCAAACCCGGCGGCAACGGCACATAAGAGCTGACGAGGCGATAGAAAATGGCAAAAG
>CAXMSR010000043.1:0-8590 GCA_964195725.1 uncultured Kiloniellaceae bacterium
ATCAACGCCTCCAACCGCCAGCGGCGCGAAGCCGCCGAGCGGCTGGCGGTTAACACACCCATCCAGGGGAGCGCTGCCGATCTGATCAAGCGCGCGATGCTCGACGCCCTGGCAGCGGCCCGGCGTGAAAAGATCGAGGGGCGGCTCATCCTACAGGTGCATGACGAGCTCATTTTCGAGGTCCGCGAAGACCAGGCCGAGCTGGCGCGCGACATAATCTGCGAGGCGATGCGCAACGCCGCGAAGCTAAACGTTGAGCTCAAAGCCGAGTCGGGGATCGGATCCGACTGGTTCTCCGCCCACGGAGGCTAGGCTGAAAAGCTCAGCTGCCACGCGGTAAAATCGAATAAAAAAGAAGCCACTTCTAGCTTTTGTTCTGCGCCTCTCTGCCATCTTGAATACGTAACACCCTGTAATCACGCCGACAATCAAAGCCATCCTTATTAAAAACCCAAAGCGTGACGCGCCTTTGCAAGCGTTATTGAAACTTGACTTGAATCTTTGCCGGAGCTACGATGGAAGCTAAGATACTGGAGAAGCCTATGCAGTTGGAAAAACTGGATCTTCTGGAGAGACGGCTAAGCCGCTTCATTGAACGCTATACTAAACTCAAAGCGAACAATGAGCTCCTGCACAAACGTCTGCAAACGCAGTCGGAGGAGTTGAGAGAGCTTAAGGCTGAAGTCGCAGTGCAGCGCGGGCAGCGTGAAAAAGCTGGTGCCGTTATCGGACGGATAACCGGTGTGCTTGACAAATTGGAGCAATTGCAAAATAGCGAAACGGGGGCTCAGTAAGTGAAGGCGTGCGAAGTTGATATATATGGACAAACATACACCCTGCACGCCGACGTAGACACTGAAGAGGTTCAGCGGGTAGCCGAATTGGTAGACTCGCAGATGAGAGCGGTGGCGCAGGCCTCGCCAGCAGCCTCGGCAGTACAGGTTGCGGTGTTGGCCGCACTGGCTATCGCCAGCGACAAAGGGGCAGGCGCAAATGTCGCCGATCCCGCTATGGATGCAATGGTTGAAAAACGGGTTGACTCCATGATTCGGCTTATAGAATTGGTCGATCCCGATTCCGAAACTCTGCTCGTATAAGGTGTGAAGATACTGGTTTCCCCTGCGGTGTTAGTGATCGTACGGAAGCTGTTGAGCCAATGAAAGAAGTATAGGGAGTTCTTCCTTGCCGTAGACGGCG
Source organism: uncultured Kiloniellaceae bacterium (assembly GCA_964195725.1). Lineage (GTDB taxonomy): Bacteria > Desulfobacterota > Deferrisomatia > Deferrisomatales > BM512 > CAXMSR01. The sequence goes on from CAXMSR010000043.1 coordinate 1,198, forward strand.
TGCCCCGCAAGGGGATCCGAGAAGCGGTTACAGAACACCCACCTTTTCCGGCCAGGTTCAACTGGACCCAAGCGACACGGCACTGATGGGGGAATTCATTTCTTTCCCACCCCGGTTCTTCCCCTGCAAACGGCGGGGGGGAGCTATCTGCCCTCCAAGACGGTTTATGCCGACGCACCATCTGCGCCCGGCGCTCTCCCGGTAGCTTACGAAACACCCCAAATTGAAATTACTGGCCGCATTGCGTCTTGTTGCGGCTTTTGCCAGAAGGGAGAGGCATAGTGAATAACAATCTGATAATTACGCTGGTTGCTGCGGTGGTTGCGATCGCCGCCATAGCGGTCTGGGTAGTAGCACGTTTAAAAGGTGGCGCAGCTGCGCCGCGCACAGAAGGTAACGTATCGACCCTGTTGGAAGAGGCACAGAAGCAAGCGGAGATAATCCGCAAAGAGGCGGAGCTGAAGGTAAAAGAGCAGCTCCTCGCCTCGAAGGCACAGTTTGAGAACGAGTTTGAAAAACGCCGTTCCGAGATAGGTAATCAGGAAAAGCGGCTCCAGCAAAAAGAGGAGTCGCAAAACCGCAAGGAAGAGCACCTCGAAAAGCGCGACGAGCGCCTTGCCGGGGTGGAAAAAACCCTCCAGGGCCGCCAGAGCGAGCTGGACAAGAAAGCCAACGCCCTGGACAATCGCGAAAAAGAGATCGTAACCAACCTTGAGCGCATCTCGGGGCTTAGCGCCGAGGACGCCAAGACGGAGCTAAAGGACAACCTGCTGAGCGAGGCCCGCTACGAGTCGGCAAAAGAAGTTCGCGAGCTGGAGGAAGAGGCTAAAAAGACCGCCGACAAGAAGAGCAAAGAGATCATCAGCCTCGCCATCCAGCGTTACGCAGGCGACTACGTGGCCGAGCGCACCGTCACCGCCGTCCAGCTCCCCAGCGAAGAGATGAAAGGCCGCATAATCGGTCGTGAGGGCCGCAATATTCGCGCCCTTGAAGCCGCCACCGGCATCGACCTCATCGTAGACGACACCCCCGAAACGGTGCTCCTCTCCGGCTACAACCCCGTGCGCCGCGAGGTGGCGCGTGTGGCGCTTGAGAGCCTCATAAACGATGGCCGCATTCACCCCGCCCGCATCGAAGAGGTGGTGGCAAAAGCGGAAAAAGACGTTGAAAAGGAGATCATCGAGGCAGGCGAGCAGGCCACCTTCGACGTAGGCGTACACGGGATAAACTCGGAGATTGTCAAGATTCTGGGCCGCCTCAAGTTCCGCTCGTCCTACGCGCAGAACGTTTTGCAGCACTCGATTGAAGTGGCGTTTCTCTGCGGCGTCATGGCCGCCGAACTTGGGCAGAACGTGAAGATGGCCAAGCGCGCCGGGCTCTTGCACGACCTTGGCAAGGCCGTCGATCATGAGATTGAAGGCTCCCACGCCACCATCGGGGCCGACATCGCCCGCAAATACGGCGAGCACAAAGACATCGTAAATGCCATCGCCAGCCACCACGGCGACGTGAAGCAGGAGACGGTACTCGATGTGCTTGTGCAATCGGCTGACGCCCTTAGCGCCGCCAGGCCGGGTGCCCGACGCGAGATGCTGGAGAGCTACGTCAAGCGCCTGCAAGACCTTGAGCGCATCGCCAACGACTTTGACGGCGTGGGCAAATCCTTCGCCATCCAGGCCGGCCGCGAGCTTCGCATCATGGTCATGAGCGATAAGGTGGACGACGATTTGGCGATGCTGCTCTCCAAGGACATCGCCCGCAAGGTGGAGCAGGAGCTCTCCTACCCCGGTCAGATAAAAATTACCGTCATCCGTGAGACCCGTGCGGTAGACTACGCAAAATAGTGAGAATACTCTTCATAGGGGACATTTTCGGCACACCCGGTATGCGGGCTCTCGACAATCTTGTGGGGAGGCTGAAAAAAGAGCTGCGCGCCGATTTCGTCATCGCCAACGGCGAGAACGCTTCGGGGGGCTTTGGCATCAACGCGCAGCTGGCCCGACAGATATTTGCGGCTGGGGTCGATGTTATAACCACCGGCAACCACGTCTGGGACCGGCGCGAGTTCATTGGCGAGATCGCTTCGCTCTCCAGAGTGTTGCGCCCCCACAACCTCCCGGCCTCGGCGCCGGGCAGCGGCGTCTGCGTGGTCAAGGTCGGCGGGCGCAAGGTGGCGGTGATAAATCTCATGGGGCGAATTTTCATGACGCCCTTCGATTGCCCCTTCAGGACTGCCGACGAGGTGCTCGACGCGCTTGGGGCAGAGAAGCCCGACGCGATAATCGTGGATTTTCACTGCGAGGCGACGAGCGAAAAGCAGGCGATGGGCCACTATCTGGATGGCCGCGTCAGCGCGGTTATAGGTACGCACACCCATGTCCCCACCGCCGACGCCAGGGTGCTGGCCGCAGGCACCGGTTACATCTCGGATGTCGGGATGACCGGGGTGCAAGACTCGGTGATAGGAGGCGACCCCCAATACGCCATCAGGCGTTTTGTGCGTGGCGTACCCGGCCACTTTATCCCGGCCAAGGGGCGCGCGTCGCTCTGCGGAGTGCTCCTGGAGGTGGATGACGGGGGCAAATGCACCCTGATAAGGCGCATAGAAGAGACTGAGACAAAATGAGACGGGTTCGGCATCTTGGCCGGATCCGATGTGTTTTTTTTAAGACGAATAGTTAACGAGAGAGCAGTGAAGAGCGATGACCAAGAATTTTGAAAATCCCCTTATGCAGCAGCGCTACGAGACCGGTGAACTCATCCGCGAGGCGGGTGACAACCCCTATGCCAACGACTTTAAGGTGGGTGTAACACAGACCGCCGCCAAGGTTCACGCCGAGTGCGGCGAACTTGACGGCGAGGCGCTTGAAGAGCTTGGCAAAAAATATACCGTCGCAGGCCGCGTAATCGCGATCCGCGACTTTGGCAAGTCGGCGTTTGTGCAGCTTCGCGACCGCACCGGCGACATCCAGATCTTCGTTCAGCGCAATAAGGTGGGCGAAGCGGTCTACGAGAAATTCAAAAAAACAGACATCGGCGATTTCATCGGTATCCGTGGCGTAGCCTTTCGCACGAAGACCGACGAGCTGACGGTTAAAGCCATGAAGTTTAGCCTCCTCACCAAGAGCCTTCGTTCGCTGCCGGAGAAATTCCACGGCCTCACCGACAAAGAGACCCGCTACCGCCAGCGTTATGTGGACCTCATCGTAAATCGCGAGGTGCGCACCACTTTCGAGACGCGCAGCAAGGTGATCCGCTACATCCGCGATTACTTTAACAAGCTCGCTTTTCTCGAAGTAGAGACGCCGATGATGCACCCGATCCCCGGCGGCGCCATCGCGAAGCCCTTTGTCACCCACCACAACGCGCTCGACATGACGCTCTATCTGCGCGTCGCGCCGGAGCTCTATCTGAAGCGCCTCGTAGTAGGCGGCATCGAGCGCGTCTTCGAGCTCAATAAGAACTTTCGCAACGAGGGGCTCTCGGCCAATCACAATCCAGAATTTACGATGGTTACGTACCAGGGGCAGCCGATAGATTTTGCCCCCGGCTGGAAGCGCATGACGATGGTCGAAGCACTGGTCGAATATGGCGAGCTTAGCCTTGAAGAGGTGAACGACACTGAAAAGCTCGCTGCCTACGCCAAAAAGCTGGGCTTCGAGACCAAGGGCGTGCCCCACGGAAAACTCTTGGCCGACTGCTTTGAAGAGGTGGCCGAGCCCCACTTTATACAGCCCACCTTCGTCACCCAGTACCCCGTCGAGGTTAGCCCGCTCTCTCGCCGCAACGAGGCCGATCCGCGCTTTACCGACCGCTTCGAGCTCTACATCGCCGGGCGCGAGATCGCCAACGGCTTTAGCGAACTCAACGACCCGGTGGATCAGATGGAGCGTTTTCAAGAGCAGTCCGCGCAGCGCGACGCTGGCGACGAAGAAGCACAATGGGTGGACGAGGATTACGTTCGCGCCCTTGAGTACGGGATGCCCCCCACGGCGGGCGAGGGGATCGGGATCGATCGCCTGGTCATGATCCTGACCGACAGCGCGTCGATCCGCGACGTCATCGCTTTCCCGCACATGCGCCCAGAGGCGGGTTGAGCCGCCGATGAAGATCGGGTTCGAGCTTTGGGTGGCGTTGCGCTACCTCAAGGTACGGAGCCGCGAGCTGTTTATCTCGCTGATCACCTGGATCAGTATCGCGGGCGTCGCCGTCGGCGTAGCCACGCTGATAGTGGTGTTGGCGGTGATGACCGGCTTTGAACAAGACCTTCGCGACAAGATCCTCGGCAGCGCGCCCCATGTGCGCATCGAGGCGCAAGAGGGCAGCATCGACGGTTGGCGTCCTTTAGTGGAAGAGATCGAAACCGACCCGGCCCTTGGCGGCGTCCTCTCGGTGTCGCCGGTGGTGGACGCCAAGGTGATGTTCATGGCCAAAGAAAGGGTGCAGGGCGTTGAACTTACGGGAATAGACGTCTCGCGTGAGGGGCTAAAGCCCACGATCTCGGCGTCGCTCGTCGAAGGCGACGTCACCCGGCTTAGGGGAGACCGCCCAGGAGTCTTCATCGGAAGCGAGATGGCCGACAACTGGGGCCTTGGCGTGGGCGACCGGGTGAAGCTGATAAGCCCCGAGGCGTCGATGACCCCGGTCGGGCCGGTGCCGCGCTTTAGGGTGTTTCGGGTAGCCGGGATATTTTTCACCGGGATGTATCAAAAAGATACGTCAACGGTCTTCGTGGCCCTTGATGTCGCGCGCGAGTTTTTTCGGATGGGCGACAGCGCTTCGGCGGTCGAGCTGAGGCTGGAAGATATCTACGCGGCGCCCCTGGTCGCCGAGCGCCTGGGCGAAACCCTTGGCGACGGCTACAGGGTGCGCGACTGGACCCAGATGAACGCGAGCCTCTTTGGGGCGATGCAGCTTGAAAAGATCGCCATGATGCTTATTTTGGGATTGATCGTGTTGGTGGCGGCGTTCAACATCGCCTCGACGCTTATCATGGTGGTGATGGAAAAAGCCCGTGACATCGGGGTGTTAAAATCGATGGGAGCGGACTCTGCCAAGGTGCGGCGCATCTTTATCTTTGAGGGCGCGGTGATCGGGTTGGTGGGGACGGTACTTGGCGTGGGCGCAGGGCTGGCGTTGGCGCTGGCGCTTGAAAAATTCGAGTTCCTCAGACTGCCGCAAGACGTGTACTATATAAACACGATCCCTGTGGTTCTGGAGCCGGGGTTGATCGCGCTGGTTTCGCTGGGTGCGGTGTCGGTCTGCCTTTTGGCGACATTCTACCCCGCGTGGCAGGCTTCGCGGCTCGACCCGATAGAGACGATTCGTTATGAGTAAGGGAGGCTGATGGCCTTTTTCAGCAGGAAAAAAAAGGGGTCAAAAGCCCAGGCTGACGGCTACTTTACAAAAGGACAGTGGGCCGACGCCCTGCGTATTTATGAAAACATCATGGGCAAATCCACCCGCGATGTAAAACTTCTGCGCCGGATTGCCGATCTGCGAGCAAAGCTGGGCAGAAACGATAGAGCAGTCGATGCCTATCGCCAAGCCGCCGCGATCTATGCCGAATCTGGTTTTCTAGTCCAGGCTATCGCCCTCTATAAAATACTGTTACGTCTTGATCCCTCTGCCGAGGACGTGGGCAAGAAGTTGAGTGAGCTCTATGCCGAGCGGGGAATATCGCAGGAAGGCAGAGTTCCCGGCTTCGTAGCGCCGCCCCCGCAGAGCGCGGTTGCCGACGAGCCCAAGCGGCTTGACCCCGACGAGCTGCCGATGATACCGCTTTTTTCGGATCTGTCGGCAGACGCTTTTATAAAAGTGCTGGAGCATCTGGTGCCCCATGAGCTTGATGGCGGCGAGTACCTCTTTCGCGAGGGCGGCCCCGGTGATTCGATCTTTATCGTCTCGTCGGGCAGCGTAGAGGTGGTCACCGGTGAGCAGGTGCTGGCAAAGCTGGGCGAGGGGCTCTTTTTTGGCGAGGGCGCATTTTTCAGCCGCGAACCCCGAAACGCCGATGTACGCGCCTGTGCCGGCGATAAGGTCGAGGTTCTGGAGATAAGGCGCGAAGACCTTGAAAAGTTGTTGGGGAGCTACCCTGGCATCGGAGAGGCGCTAAGGCGCTTTTACCACACACGCATAGTAGACCGCCTCTTGGGCCCCTCCAAGCTGATGGCGGGGCTCGACGCGCAGTCTCGCGCCGAGATGCAGGGCCTCTTTACAACGTTGCAGGTAGAAGAGGGCAGCGAGGTCATCCATGAAAACGACACCGGCACCGATTTTTACTTCATAGTGAGCGGCCGCTTTCTGGTTGAGACCCTGTCGCCCAAGGGGGACACGGTCAAGCTGGCCGAGCTGTCCATGGGAGATTCTTTCGGCGAGGTGGCGCTCCTTGGCGGCGCGCCACGCACCGCTACCGTGCGGGCGCTGACAGAAGGCCGGCTACTGGAGGTCGAGGGGGCGGTTTTTGCGCAGTATCTGGAAAAGTACCCTTCGGTAAGACAAGTGCTGGAGGATACACGAACCGAGCGGGCCAAAGACGCGGTGGAAAAAGTGTTGGCCGCCCTTTGACAGCCTCGGTTGCAAATATTTAGTCCCGAATTTTGAAGCTAGGCGCACCAGTGGTTTTCATCGCACCCGGCGTCAAAGGCGCGGGGCGCGCGGTTTTTATATGGTATTGACGTTACGAGGAGGCCCATGGAAGCGCTGCTTAAGGCGGAGTCGCTGAAGAAGAGTTTTTTTCAGGGCGGTCGCGAACTCGAAGTGCTGCACTGTGTGGATCTGAGCATTGGCCGTGGCGAGCGTGTCGCGCTGCTGGGGCCGTCGGGGGCGGGCAAATCCACCCTGCTTCACATCCTCGGCACCCTGGAGAGGCCGACCGCTGGCCGGGTGATTTTTGAAGATGAAGACGTCTTCTCCAAAGACGACGAAGGGTTGGCGCACTTTCGCAACCAGCGTGTGGGGTTCGTCTTCCAGTTCCACCACTTGTTGGCCGAGTTCACAGCACTTGAGAACGCCGCTATGCCAGCGATGATCTCGGGGCTCTCCAGAGAAGAGTCTTTCGCCAAGGCCCGAAAACTTCTGGAAGAGGTCGGCCTCGACCACCGCCTGGGTCACCGCCCCACCGAACTCTCCGGGGGCGAGCAGCAGCGGGTGGCGTTGGCGCGCGCGCTGGTGTGCGAGCCGAAGATACTGCTCGCCGACGAGCCCACAGGAAACCTGGACGCCCAAACCGGCGAAGAGGTACACCAGCTATTAACCGATTTGAACCGCTCGAAGGGTGTTACGCTGCTGGTGGTTACGCACAATTTGGAGTTGGCCGAACGAATGGACCGCGTTATAACTTTGCAGGACGGACGTATTGTACAGGATGAAAACAAGTGAAATTCATTAGAAT
>CAXMSR010000044.1:0-8418 GCA_964195725.1 uncultured Kiloniellaceae bacterium
GGGCGGGGCTCCTGGATCTGCCCGCCATCGTGCGCGACGCCGAAGCCGACGAAGTGCTTGAGCTGGCGCTCGTTGAGAACCTTCAGCGCGAAGACTTGAACCCCGTGGACGAGGCGCGCGCCTACAAGCTTCTTGTCGACTCCACCGGGATGACCCAAGAGCAGGTGGCCGAGCGCATCGGCAAGTCCCGCGTGGCGGTGGCCAACGCCCTTCGCCTTTTGGGGCTCCCCTCCGAGGCGCTGGACATGATCAAAAATGGCGAAGTCACGGCGGGCCACGCGCGCGCAGTGCTGGCAGCGCCGCCGGCCCGTCGGCTGCACCTTCTCTATCAGGTCGCCGAAAAAGGGCTCTCGGTGCGCGAAATCGAAGCACTCGTCAAAAAGCCCGGCCGTCAAAAGGCTGCCCCGCCCCGCGTCGACCCCGACATCCGGGCGCTGGAAGAGCGCATCTCGCGCACGCTGGGCACCCGCGTGGGGGTAAAATCGGGTCGCAAGAAGGGCAGCGGGCAGCTAACGATTCGTTTTGACAGCTTTGATGATCTCGATCGGATATTGTTGCTGCTGGAGAGCTAAAGCCGGATTGCTCCAGGGCGTGTGTCGCAAAAGCGGCAAGCAGCTTTTATAAGGTCTTGCAAATAATCCGGCTTAGCCGGACTACACCGGGTCAGGAGCCATCCGTGGACAAGCCCGACCGCAAAGATGAAAAGAGCGGCAACAACGAGGGCGGGCAGCCCCCCAAAAAGCCCGACCCACTGCTGGTGAACCTGGGGCTTACGAGCCAGATCGGCCTCACCATGGCCGCCTCGGTCCTCGTGGGGCTCTTTCTCGGCTATAAACTCGACCAATGGAGCGGCGGCGGCCACCTCTGGAAGCTTGTTAGCATCCCCCTGGGCATTGCATCGGGGTTCTGGGCCGTCTACAAAATAATAGATAAAGTGCTTACCTGTGATGAGAAAAATAAATGACTGTACATAATGCAATAGATGAATTTCGCACCAACTGCCTGTTATCGCTAAGAAAAGCAGTGTATATCGGCGCTGCTGCGAGCCTCGTTGTAGGGGCTTTGCTCGATCCGCTGATAGGGGCAAGCCTGGCGCTGGGGGTCGCCGCCGGCAGCTTTGCCCGTCAGCACGCCATAAACGAGCTGGCCAGCCGCGTGGCGCTGGATGTTAGCGGTGCCGTCAGGAGCGCGCGCCGAGCACAGACCAAGCGCTGGGGCATAAACCTCGTGCTCTTCGCCGTGGTGATTGCAGTGCCGGTGCTCAGCATCCCTGCTGCGGCTTGCGGCCTGGTGCTGCCCTCGCTGCTGCTGGTTGTATTGGGGATGGCAGGACAGTAGTTTGTAGTAGCGCTGGCTCGGTGTCCACCTGTGTCTGGAGGAAGCGATGGGCGAGCTTTTCGCCTCCACCCAGTGGCATTTCACTGTCGGAGGCATGGCGGTTACCGTAAACGCCGAGACCGTAATAATGACGTGGGTCGTCGCCGCGATCATACTGCTGCTGGCGTATATGGCGGTGCGTCGCTTACGCCTTGTGCCCGGCCCGGCGCAGAACGCGGCCGAGATGTTGATCGAGGGGTTTATGAACCTCTCCACAGCATCGCTGGGGGCACGCGCGCCCGGTTATTTCCCGCTGATTATCGCCACCTTCATCTTCGTGCTCATCTCCAACTGGCTTGGAATGGTCCCCTTTCTCTCCGAGCCCACCCGCGATCTAAACACCACCTTCGGCCTTGCGCTCATCGGCTTTTTCACCGCCCACTACGCGGCGATAAGGGTCAAGGGCGTAAAGCGCTATCTCAAGAGCTATTTCGAGCCCTTCGTCTTCATGTTTCCCCTAAACGTAATCGGCGAGGTCTCCAAAGTGATCTCGATCTCCTTTCGCCTCTACGGCAACGTCATGGGGGGCGCTGTGATAGTGCTGGTGGTATCTAAACTCGTGCATTACTGGATACTTCCGCCGTTTCTAAGCGTATTTTTCAGCTTCTTTGTCGGGACGATACAGGCGTTTGTCTTCGCCATGCTGACGCTCACCTACATCTCTCTCGCGATACAGGACTGATTATGCAAGCCCAAGCATGGACAAAAGCAGCGGTGTCGGGGGCGGGTATGTGCGCCGGGTTCGGTGCAGTTAAAGCGCTGGCGGGCTTCAGGTCGGTGCACTACTGGGTGCTGGCGCCGTTTTTGAACGTCTTTCCTGAATTATTTGCGGGAAGGACGCAGGCTGTTGATTCAGTCATGCTCACGCCCATCTACATTTCTTTCGCGATAGGGGGCTGATTGTGGAACCCCAGGCATGGACAGAGGCTGCAGCGGTGTTGGGGGCGGGCCTGTGCGCCGGGCTCGGCGCGCTGGGCGCTGCCCTGGGCGAAGGCAGCACCGCCAAGGCGGGGGCCGAAGCGATGGCGCGCCAGCCGGGGGCCGCCGACAAGATCCTCTATACGATGCTTTTGGGGCAAGCTATAGCCGAGTCTTCTTCCATATTCGCCCTGGTGATCGCGGTGCTCCTCGTCGTCAACGGCTGGACGGGGGGCGCGGTGGAGGCGGCGGCGGCGCTTTCAGCCGGGCTCTGCATGGGCATCGGGGCGATCGGGCCGGGGCTGGGGTCGGGGTTGCCCTCGACGGCGGCCTGTCTGGGTATCGGCAGAAACCCCCACGCAGCCCCGGTGGTGCGTAACGTCATGCTCATCGGCCAGGCGGTGGCGCAGTCTCCAGCGGTCTTCGCCCTGATGATCTCGCTTATGCTGATCTATCGCGACGCGGGTGCGGCGGGTGCCGATTCGCTCTCGGGGATGGCCGCCGTTATGGGGGCGGGGCTCTGCATGGGCCTTGGCGCGATAGGGCCGGGGCTGGGAGCGGGGATGGCGGCGCGCGAGGCTGTGAATGGGGCGGCGCGAAACCCCCGCGCCTCGGATGCGCTGATGGGGACGATGATTACGGGGCAAGCGGTGAGCCAATCGACGGCGATCTACGCTCTTCTGGTGTCGATGGTGCTGCTCTTCCTATTATAAGGTAAGGGTGGCAGTTTGGCGCTCTATGCCAGGGAGCGCACGGGGGAGTCGTTTTTCAACGGGGCTCCGGGCGCAAGGACGCACGGGACATTTAATCTTCCTTACTTGAGAAAGGAGTTTATCTATGGCTATTGATATCACGGGTGGCGAGCTGGTGAGGGCGGCCGCACTTCTGGGCGCCGGGTTGGCTATGGGGCTTGGAGCGTTGGGACCGGGTATTGGAGAGGGGTTTACGGCGGGCAAGGCCTGCGAGGCGATATCGCGCGCGCCTGAGCACGCAAATCTTCTTACCCGGACGATGCTGGTGGGCCAGGCTGTGGCTGAGTCCACGGGGATATACGCTCTGGTGGTGGCTTTGCTGTTAATATTTATCGCCTAAAATAAATTGTGCATACCATCTAATATGTAGAATGTATGGGTGATTCTCCAGTGTTTTAAGAGCGTTAAGCAGCCGTAGTGCGCAAGTGCCCGGCCTATGTGAATTGCGGTACTTAATTATTCGGTTTTAAAATCGAAAAAGCGGTTTGATTTAAGCTCTATTTAATGTACTATCGCCGCGCTTCGGGGGCCAGAAGCAACTTTAGGCCCAAACCGACTTTTTGATTGGGAGGACTACCACAGTGGTCATTACTCCGAACCAGACTTTAATAATTCAGATAATCATCTTTCTCGTCTTGATGCTCGTGCTCGACCGCGTGCTTTTTAAGCCCATGCTCGCCCTTTTGGAAGAGCGCAAAAAGCGCACTGAAGGTCGTCGTGAAAAAGCTCAGGTAACCGAGGGGCAGGCCAAGGAGATCTGGGACGACTACCAGACCAAGTTGGCGGGCGCGCGTTCCGAGGCAGAAGTCGTACGCATCGAGCTGGTTCGCCAGGGCGACGCCGAGCGCCAACGCCTGACCGACGAGGCCAACGCCAAGGCGGAGAAAACCGTGACCGAGCTCAAAGCGCAAGTGAAGCAGCAGGCGGTGAAAGCCCGAGAGGCTCTTGCTACCGAAGTTGACGCGCTCTCTAAGATGATGGCCGAAAAGATCCTCGGGAGGGCCGTGTAATGCAGCGCCTTACCCGTATGGCCGCACTGTCGGCGCTAGTTCTTGCAACCCCGCTTGTAGCACTTGCCTCAGGTGACGGTGACTCCAGCCCCTGGGTGGATCTCGCCTTAAAGGGTGTCAACTTCCTCGGATTGATCGCGCTCTTCTGGTATCTTCTGAGAAAAGCCATCCCCCAGGCGCTTAGCGACCGTAAGGCCGGCATCGCCAAAGAGTTGATCGGCGCCCGCGAGAGCCTGGAGAAGGCCGAGAGCGAGCTGGCCGACTTCAAGGGTAAGGTAGCCAACCTAGCCCAAGAGATCGAAACCCTCAAAGTAGACTTCAAACGCGAAGGCGAGTTGCAGCGCGAACGGATAATCTCCGAAGCGAAGCTGGCCGTCGAAACGATAGGTAAAAACGCAGCTGCCGCAGGCGAGCGCGAGGGCCGCAAGGTCATCGAAGAGCTCAAGTCCGATGCAGTGCGCATGGCCCTTGAGGCAGCTGAGAAGATCGTCGCCGAAAGCTACGGAGACGCCGACCAGCAGAAGGCTCTTACGCAGACCATCGAGAAGATCGAGGGGCTACAGTGATTAAGATCAGGATTGCAAAGCGCTACGCCCGCGCTCTGTTTGAGCTGGCAGAGGAAGAAGGCCGCATTGAAGAGATTGGCCGCGACCTCGCGGTGATCGATGCTCTTTTTGTCTCCGACTCAGCCATTCGCGACGGGCTGACCAGCCCTGTCAAGAGCCACGAGGCGAAGGCCGAAGTGTTGACGGCGATTATTGAGGCCACAGGCGCAGACAAGATGGTGGGCAACTTCCTCTTTGTTATGCTTGAGGCGAGAAAGCTGACAGTGCTGCCGCAGGTCAACGCTACTTATATGGCGATGGCGGATGAGGCGACAGGCAAGCTTCGAGGCGAGGTGATTACACCGATGCCCCTTGAAGAGTCAGCGCTACAGACGATTTCAGCGGCGCTCTCAAAGGCCTTGGGAAAAGAAGTTATATTAGAAGCACGCCAGGATCCGTCGCTCATGGGCGGCATGGTAGCCCGGGTGGGCAACCTGGTGTTTGACGCAAGCGTAAAGACCCAGCTTCAACGGATGAAAGATACCTTGATCAAGGGGTAACACAAAAATGCAGATCCGAGCAGAAGAAATCACCGAGATCATCAAATCGAAGGTTAAAAACTTCGAAATCGAACTAGACGTTGCAGAGACCGGAGTGGTCTTGAACGTCGGTGACGGCATAGCCCGCGTATACGGCCTTGAGAAATGCATGGCCGGTGAGCTCCTGGAATTCCCAGGCGGCATCATGGGCTTGGCGATGAACCTCGAAGAAGACAACGTGGGTGTCGCGCTTATGGGCGAAAGCATCCACATCAAAGAGGGCGATGAGGTCAAACGTACTGGCCGCATCTTCTCGGTTCCCGTGGGTGAAGGACTCCTAGGGCGCGTCGTTGATTCCCTTGGCAATCCTGTGGATGGCCTGGGCGAGATCAAAAACACGGTATTAAAAGAGGTCGACATCAAGGCCCCCGGTATTGTAGACAGGCAGCCAGTTAGCCAGCCTCTGCAGACCGGCCTTAAGCCGATCGACGCCATGGTCCCGATCGGTCGAGGTCAGCGTGAGTTGATCATCGGCGACCGCAAAACGGGCAAGACGGCCATCGCGCTGGATACGATCATCAACCAGAAGGGCGGAGACTGCGTATGCATCTACGTCGCGGTTGGTCAGAAGCGTTCGACTGTTGCGCAGGTCGTCGCGAAGCTTAAAGAGCACGGCGCGATGGAGTACACCATCGTCGTAGTCGCTTCCGCTTCCGAGGCCGCGCCGCTTCAGTACATCTCTCCCTTTTCGGGTTGCACGATGGGTGAGTTCTTTCGCGACAGCGGCAAGCACGCTGTTATCTTTTACGACGATCTTTCCAAACAGGCCGTCGCGTATCGCCAGCTCTCCTTGCTCCTTCGTCGTCCTCCGGGCCGCGAAGCGTATCCCGGCGACGTCTTCTATCTCCACTCTCGCCTTCTCGAGCGTGCTGCAAAGGTCTCTGACGAGCTCGGCGCCGGTTCCCTTACAGCGCTTCCGATCATTGAGACGCAGGCGGGTGACGTCTCGGCGTACATTCCGACCAACGTTATCTCGATCACCGACGGGCAGATCTTTCTGGAGTCCGATCTTTTCAACTCCGGCATTCGCCCTGCCATCAGCGTCGGCTTGTCCGTTTCACGCGTTGGCGGCGCGGCACAGATCAAGGCGATGAAGTCGGTTGCCGGTACTTTGCGCCTCGACCTCGCCTCATTTCGCGAGCTGGAAGCATTCGCGCAGTTTGGCTCGGACCTGGACAAGGCGACTCAGAACCAGCTAAACCGTGGCGCACGCCTGGTTGAAATTCTGAAGCAGGGCCAGTACGAGCCGCTTCCGGTTGAAAAGCAGGTCATCATGATCTACGCAGCGACTAATGGCTATGTAGACAAGTACGAAATCGAGCAGTTGGGCAGCTATGAAAAGCAGCTCTACGATTTCTTCGAGACCCGCAAGCCCGAGGTGCTGAAGGCGATCGCCGAAGAGGGCAAGTTGTCTGATGAGACCACGGCTTCTTTGAATGGCGCTTTGGACGAGTTCGACAAAGTGTTCGTCACCGAATAACTCTTAGGAGAACCAATCGATGGCGAACCTTAAGATAATTAAAACCCGAATCGCGAGTGTCAAAAGCACTCAGAAGATTACGACGGCGATGAAGATGGTCGCTGCCGCGAAGTTTCGCAAGGCGGAAGAGGCGATCGTAGACAATCGCCCTTATTCAGACAAGATGCTTGACGTATTGTCAAGCCTGGTGCTGCGCACCGAGACCGATCTGCATCCCTTGCTGGAGCGGCGTGAAGTCAAGAAGGTCGGGCTCATCGTTTTTAGCTCCGATCGTGGGCTCTGCGGCTCTTTTAACGGCGCTATCATCAGAAGCGTCGACCGCTTTCTGAAGGAAAAGGCCGACAAGTACGACTCGATCAGCCTCTTCATCGTCGGCAAAAAAGCGCGTGACTACTACAAGAAGCGCGATGTTGAAAAGTTCGGCATCCTGGCGGATCTTTACGGCAATGTCACCATTGACCATGCCAATGAGATCGGCTCGAAGATTGTAGAGATGTACACGGCAGGCGAGCTCGACCAGACCTTCATGGTCTACAATGAGTTCAAATCCGCGTTGGTCCAGACCGTAGTCTACGACAAGCTTCTGCCTGTCGAGCCTCCGCAAATAGACCCGGACGCTACAGTGGCCGAGTATATCTTCGAGCCTAGCGAAGAGAAGATGCTCAACTGGGTGCTGCCGCGCTATATCGACGTCAGGCTCTTTCGGGCCCTTTTAGAGTCAACCGCCTCGGAGCACGGCTCACGCATGACCGCGATGGATTCGGCATCTAACAACGCCGCCGACATGATCGACCGCATGACAATTACCTACAACAGGGCGCGTCAAGAAGCGATCACAAGCGAGTTGATGGATATTGTAAATGGCGTGGAGTCGCTCAAGTAGAGCGTGCCCGTTTATTGAAAATAAATGAAAACATATCTTAAATAAATGAAATGCCTTTGAGCGAGCGATTCGATTCGAAGCACAAGGAGGCCTTACCAGATGAGTAAAAACGGAAAAATTTCCCAGGTTATCGGTCCCGTCGTCGACGTGGTCTTCGAAGATGACTTGCCGGAAATTTACACGGCGCTGAAAGTCTCCAACCCCGCAATCAGCGATGAAGAGTGGAATATGGTGTTGGAAGTTGCACAGCACCTCGGTGAAAAAACCGTCCGTACCGTCGCAATGGACGGCTCTGAGGGCCTGACGCGTGGGATGGAAGTTATGAACACCGGCTCGATGATCTCAATGCCGGTAGGCGACAAGACTCTCGGTCGTATCATGAACGTTATCGGTCAGCCGATCGACAACGCTGGTGAAATCGGCAATGAGAAGGTCTCGCCTATCCACCGCGAAGCGCCTCCTTTCACCGAGATGTCCACGGAAGTTGAAGCTTTCGAGACCGGCATCAAGGTTGTCGACCTTCTCGCGCCCTACCAGCGCGGTGGTAAAATCGGGCTATTTGGCGGCGCAGGCGTTGGCAAGACCGTTCTCATTATGGAATTGATCAACAACATCGCCACCCAGCACGGCGGCTACTCTGTTTTCGCCGGTGTCGGCGAGCGTACCCGCGAGGGCAACGATCTCTGGCTGGAAATGACCGAGTCCGGCGTGATCGACAATACCGCCCTGGTGTTCGGGCAGATGAACGA
Organism: uncultured Kiloniellaceae bacterium; assembly: GCA_964195725.1. GTDB lineage: Bacteria > Desulfobacterota > Deferrisomatia > Deferrisomatales > BM512 > CAXMSR01. The sequence goes on from CAXMSR010000044.1 coordinate 8,314, forward strand.
GCCCCCGGGAGCCCGCCTGCGCGTGGCCCTGTCCGGCCTGACCATGGCCGAGCATTTTCGCGATTTGCTGAACCAGGACGTGCTGCTCTTCGTTGACAACATGTT
>CAXMSR010000045.1:0-2105 GCA_964195725.1 uncultured Kiloniellaceae bacterium
ACATGGGTATTTCCACGGTATACGACAGCGCTACCATCGAAGGCGTGGGCTACAACTGGGGCGGGAGCTTCAAGTACATCGGCGGCAGGGGGCTTGGCTACGGTCTGAGCTACAATGTCGCCAACTACTCCTACGATGGGCTAGACGGCTCGGAGCTGGAGACCGCGCTGACAACGGCCACGGTGGATATCATCGTTCCGCTGAATTTCATCCACGAAGCGTTCGACATCTATTATTCGCGTGCAGCCATCTATTGCTCAGCGCTTTTTGGCATGGCCGAGGAAACGGTGAAGGTTGGCGGCACCACCCTCTCACTGGGTTCGGACAGCAGCGGCTACGTTACGGGGGCGGCGCTGGGGGGGCTCTATTCCTATGACCTTGACCCCAGAAGGCGGCAGGACAAATTCGGGGGGGTGACCCTCGGCGGCGAGCTGCGGCTCTTGAAGTTCATTTCGATGGACACAACCTCGGGAGAGGCGCAACTAAGCTTCACCGTCCGCTACTCTTTTTAGCCACCCCGCCTCCGCCACCGCATCCCATACCACTATCGCCTACCGCAACAGCCGCTCAAGAAAGCAACCGCCGCCGTCCACAAGCATGGTCGGCTTTTCGATGTCGATCGCCACCGTCTCTTCTCGCTCTTTGGGGGGCTCGCCGTCATCGGAGACCTTGAAGGTCGCACTGTATTCACCGGCCGAGGTGAGCGTTGTAGCCCAGTAAAAGGTCTCGCTGTCAGAATCGAAAGAGCTGCCGGGCGGAAGTTTGATCGCCTCCAGCGCAAGAACGTCGCCATCGCTGTCAGAGGCGCTTATCGCCACCGTCAGAAGCTGCCCGGCCTCAACCGACCACCTTTGTGCGACATTTAGCATAGGTGCCTGATTGCCGGTTTTAACTCCCGCAGTCATAACATAACCGGGGGCAGAGATGTTTATCAGCATCTGGTATACCGGATCTCCGGTGTAGAGCCGCGCCGCCGGGCTTGTGGTGTCGGTGAAGTGGGCGTTGTTAGCCTCATAGAAGAGGTTGGTCAAGTCCCCTCGGCAAGTGGTAGCCTCGCTAGGGTCATTGGGAGAACAGATTGAAGAGTTCGCCTCTACCAACGCAACCAGAGGGTGATCAAGCGGGGCGTCGATGTCGTACCTGTTATCCTCGCCGTTCTCATCCACATGGAGCACCAGGAGCCCGCCGTCCCACAATGAGCCGAACCACCTGCTAAAGCCCCTGTCCCAACCATCGTAGGTTCTGTTTTCTACGAGGAAATAATCGGTGTCGCTGATGAACGAGTCCCAAAGCTTAACTACCGAGTCCGCGCCAAGCGCCGGACCAAAGGTATGTACCTGACCGGCGGCTGGCAGGTTTGTGGGCGTGGCCCACCCCAGATGCAGGCGTGACCAGGCGTCCATATTGACAGGCGTTGTCCCTGAAAACTCACCGCTCATCGCGCCCCAGCCACCAGAAGACATAAGCGAGAAATAACCGATCCCCTCGGTCAAGCCACTCGTGTCGTAGAGGTCGGGCAGGTTCAACATTAAATGCCCAAGCTCGTGGGCGACTATCCCCATCGGCTCAATCATGTCGCTCCCGTTGAGCTCGCCGCTTACGGCAAACCTCATCAGGGATTTCCCCCCGACGACCACATCGTATTGATCCCGCCGTCTCCAGGCATGCCCCCACACTGCAGGGGATTGCTCAGGGCTTGAGTTTGTTGCCTCGTAGCCAGCGGCGATGACATACACCACTATCTCGTCGGTCCCCGGCGGGCTACCCGGTTGGGTGTGGGGTACCGGCGTGAGGGCGAGGTTACCCTCCGAATTGTCCGTGAAGTAGTTGACCACCGACTTGTCTGACGCAGCAGCACCAAACAGCTGATTGTCCCAGGCAGAGAGCGACGTAGTGAATGAAGAATCGGCGAACTCGACCATTAAAATCAGAAGTTTCCTGGTGCCCAAAACCGGAGCCGGATCCCAGATGGCAGAGAGCGGCTCACCCCCCGGCGCAAATCCGATAGCGCTCCGTGGGCTCTGCTCGCCCCTCGGTGCCGGTTTCCAGGCTGGAGACAGGTGCTTTTCTATGGCAGGCCGGCCCACGGCAGAGGGGTCGACCAC
>CAXMSR010000045.1:2115-8382 GCA_964195725.1 uncultured Kiloniellaceae bacterium
CACCTCGGCGTAGTGCCAAACTTTGTCGGCGGGGTTTCTTACGACGGTGTAGCCGTCGCTGGTCTCAACCCAAGAGCGCGACTCGTCGCCCCGCATGACGATCTCGATCTCCGCACCGTCAGGCTGGCGCACAATGCGAAGGTCGGGGCTGGCCGGGCTGGCCAACGCCTGCCGGTGGAACAACGCAGCGATGAGGACGAGGCAAAATATCGCGCTTCGCCACTTGAATGTCCGGGCTGTTGTCAAGATAAGCATCACCTGCTCCCCCCGCCTTACTTGAAAAGAGGCAAAATGTCATGTCGGTTGAATTAGTCGCCAAAAACCCCGGGCGAAGCCATCGGAGAGGCGCGCCCACGACACTTTACCCGATCGTGATTTATGGTGCAAATGACCCAAAGAATTAACAGGGCATTATCACAGGGGTGGAGGTGTCGAAACTCTTCCCCCCCCCCTTTGCCTGCAAGTTCGCCATAATAAAACATCGCACTGCGTGCAAGTTACGCCAATGAATATACATGGAGCGGGGGCGAACCAAATCGCTTTATGCAAGCCGGGCCAAGTTCCCTTACGCGGTTAACGGTTTTTGATGTACCCTTGTTGCCATGCGACGCTGCCCTCCGGCGCGATGTCGCGCAACCCGGCTACCGGCGAGCAGCTTAAGTGACCGAAATGGTAACCTTTCCGCTTGTGATCTTTTTCCCTTTTCGCTACCATGCCCCCGACGAACCGACAAGGAGGGAACATGCAACGCACTGAGTACAACGACTCAATCGTCAAGGCCTTCATCTTATGGAGCCTTATCTGGGGGGCGGTTACAGTCGTTTTGGGCATCTTCATCTCATTTCAGCTTGTGATGCCCGAGTTAAACTTCGGCCCCTATCTTACCTACGGGCGTCTTCGCCCCATACACACTAACGCCGGTATCTTCGGCTGGGGTGTCGGGAGTTTTTTCGCCGCTCTTTACTACATAGTGCAGCGCCTAAGCCGCACGAGGGTGTGGAGCGATGGGCTGGCGAAGTTCCAGCTCTGGTTTTTCAACGCCACCATACTCGCCGCCGCAGTGACGCTGCTTTTAGGCTATACCACCTCGAAGGAGTACCATGAGATGGAGTGGCCCATTGACCTGATGGTGGTAATTCTCTGGGTTGTCTTCTCGGTCAATATAATAATGACCGTGTGGAAGCGGCGCGAAGAGACGATGTATATCTCGATCTGGTACACGCTGGCGGCGCTTGTAGGCGTGGCGGTGCTCTACACGGTCAACTCGGCGGCTATCCCTGCCTCGCTCTTCAAGTCCTACTCCGCCTATGCGGGCACAAATGACGCCAACGTGCAGTGGTGGTATGCCCATAACGCCGTGGCCATGGTGCTCACCGCGCCTCCGTTGGCGGTCTTCTACTACTTCCTGCCAAAGGTGGCCAACACGCCGATCTACAGTCATCGGCTCTCTATCGTGGCGTTCTGGAGCTTGATCTTCATGTATCTATGGACCGGGGCGCACCATCTTCTGTGGACGCCGGTGCCCGACTGGGTCGAGACGCTGGCGATGGCGTTTTCCATAATGCTGATCGCGCCCTCGTGGGGGGTGGTCTTCAACGGCTACTTCACGCTTAACGGCCAGTGGCATCAGCTGCGCGACAACTACCTTATAAAGTTCTTCATAGGCGCGATCACCTTCTACGGGCTGCAAACCCTTCAGGGGCCACTGCAGGCGGTGCGCACCTTCTCGGCATTTATCCACTACTCCAACTGGGTGCCCGGACACATTCACATGGGCACCATGGGCTGGGTGTCGCTGGTGATGTTCGGCGCCATCTACTTCATGTACGAGAAGATGTATAACCGCAAGATCTACTCGGTAAAGCTCGCCAACACCCATTTCTGGCTGGTGGTGGTGGGACAGTTGGTCTTCTCAATCTCGCTGTGGATCGCCGGCGTGCAGGAGGGGATCATGTGGAAGGCGACCGGCCCCGACGGCGCACTGACCTACACCTTCATGGACACGTTGGTTTCGATCATGCCCTATTTCTGGATGCGGTCACTGGGTGGATTGATCTACCTGGGAGGAGTGCTGGTGTTCTTCTATAACCTTTACATGACCTCAAAGCCCGGCGATGCCGCGGCTGAGACGGTTTAGGGGAGGGAATATCATGTGGGAAAAACGTCCTATCCTCTTACTGCTGCTCGCAACCGCCACCATCCTGGTGGGCACAATTATCACGGTGGTGCTCCCCTTTGCCTGGGTAAACACCGAGGCCGACGCCATAGCCGAGATCACGCCCTACAACGCACTCGAACTTGAAGGGCGCGACGTCTACGTACGAGAAGGCTGCAACAACTGCCACTCGCAGCTTATCCGCCCGATCGAGGCAGACGTAAAACGTTACGGCACCTATTCACGCTCGGGCGAATTCGCCTACGACCGGCCGTTTCTCTGGGGCTCACGCCGTGGTGGCCCGGATATCGCGCGCCTGGGGGGCAAGTACCCCGACAGCTGGCACTACAAGCACATGGTCGATCCCCAGTCGATGGTGCCTGAGTCCAATATGCCTGAATATTCTTGGCTCAACGACGCAACGGTGGACGGTGCCTACATCGGCAGGAAGATGGACGTGCTCGGTTTCCCCTACACCGGCAGCGAGATAGCGGCGCTTGAGGGCAAAACAGAAATGGACGCAATGGTGGCCTACCTGCAGAAACTGGGCAGCGAACTGCCCCAGGCCCAAAAAGCCCCCGACAGCGCCAAGGGCTTGCGTAAATCCGACGTCAACCCCTTCGCGGACGACGCGGCGGCAAAAGCCGAGGGCCAAGCCCTCTACGCCAAACACTGCGCGGCTTGCCACGGCGACGATCGCTCGGGCGACATCGGCCCCGAGCTGGCGGCAGGTGATTTTGACGACGACGAGCTCTTCGACACCATCGCGAGCGGCGTCTCCGACGGCGGCATGCCCAGCTTCTCAAAACTTGGGCGCGACCGGCTTTGGCAGCTCGTAAGCTTTCTTCAGAGCGAGGAGTAGCCACCAGTGGACTGGCGAGCGATAGCCTACATAGGCGCAACGGTATTTATGATGGTAGTCTTCGGCGCGCTGATGCTTCGGGCCTACTCCAAAGGGCGCAAGCACTCCGGAGAGGAAGCTAAATACCGCATGATGGATGACGACTGACGCCTCCCTTTTGAACGGGAAGTTAACCTATTAGAGGATTTAGTCATGGCAGACGACCAGCATGGCAGCACACCCACCGACCCCACCGAGTCGTTTCAACAAAACGACTTCGCGCCGTTTTTAAAGGTGATGTTCTACGGGCTCATCATCTGGGGGCTGGCCTATTCGGCGTACTTTCTCATCATCGACTTCGATTCCGAGGCCCGCTTCGACAAGCGCGCTGGCGCAGCTGTCGAGATGCAGGCAAAATAGCAACCACCCGAATCGGGCAACCGCAGTTGTCACCGCAGGCAGTTCATAGCATACTGTTTGGGGCGGCCGCTCCGGTCGCCCACACGGCCTTTACAGGCGGCGGCTCAACTGACGGGTAATTGATGCCATATTCCATTTCGCGACGCCCCGACCCCTGGCGTCTCACCATCCAGGCTCTGTTCACCGCTCTCTTTGCGGCAGGCCCCTTCATCACCCTCGGCAATTCCCACCTACTGCGTTTCGACTTCACCGCCGGGGTGTTCCACCTCGTCGGTATGCCATTGCGACCCGAGGGATTGCTGCTCGTCCTCTTCGCCGTGCTGGCAGCGACTTTTCTGCTGCTGTGGCTAAGCGCCTCGCTGGGCAGGCTCTGGTGCGGGTGGGGATGCCCCCAGTCGGTGCTCTCCGATTTTGCGGCGTGGGCCTTAAGGCGATTTGGCAAAAAGAACAAAGCGGCGGCGCAGCTGGCCATGGTGGCGTTCTCCGGGGTATTTGCTGCGGTGACGCTCTTTTACTTCGTCTATCCCTCTGAATTTTTCAGCACCGATTTCTTCGGTGCCCCCACCCTCGCCAACGTCTCGTTCGCTCTTTTGTGGAGCATACTCTATCTGGACATGGCGTTGATGAGACGCGCTTTTTGCCGCCTCGTCTGCCCCTACGGGAAATTCCTTAGCATCATAAGCGATGAACGCGCCCTGACGGTGGAGATGATCCCGGCCCTGAAGGAAAACTGCATAGAATGTGGCGCTTGCGCAAGGGCATGCCCGATGCACCTGGACGTCCGACTTGGCGCGGGGGGCGACTGCATCCGCTGTGGGCGCTGCATAGATGCCTGCCGCAGGGTGATGGCACGCCAAAAATCCGGCGCCCTCCCCTCTCTGATAGCCTTCAACTCCGGCGGCGTCAGCGCCTGGAGGATGCTTTTGGGCCCACGCCGCTGGCCTCTCATCATCGCCACAGCGGGTGCGCTGATAATCTTTCTTCTCGTCGCCTCCAACCCGGTAGAGGCGGTGTTGCAGGTGCGCGTGAACCCCGCAATGCCGACAAAAACCCTGGAGGACGCGACGGTGGCGGTCTTTCTAGACGTCTCGGTTACCAACGGCCTTGACCGCGAAAGCGAGTTCACTCTGCGCGCCAGCGGCCCCGCAGAGGCAGTATTCAAGGGGCTCGACAACTCTTTCAGCGTATCACGCGCCCAACGTGAGCGTTTTCGCGTTGTGGTTGTCCTGCCCCCGGAACTGGCGAAGCGGTGGGTCTCGCTCGGCTTTGAGCTCTTTGATGACAGGGGCGCGAAGCTGGCGGCGACTGCGCTGGAGCTGCCAGTCATGGCAACTGGGGGGATAACTGGGGGGGCAAATGGGGAGACAATTGAGGGGATAACCGGAGGGATAACCGGTGAAACTGCTGACGAGACGGCTACGGGGGGGAGCGTTCGATGAGGGTCCATCCCGTACAAAATGAAGCTGACCGCAGCCGCGACGAGGGCCGCTGCGTACACTGCCTGCTGCGCATCCCCACCGGCGATCTGGTGACCCACACGGTGGAGGGCGAAGAGCTGGACTTTTGCTGCCACGGCTGCCGCATCGCTTACGCCATCATCCACGGCGCTGGGCTAGGTGCCTTCTACGACAAACGCAAGTGGGAGCAAGCGGGCACCCCGGAGGGCGTCTTCGATCGCCGCTTTGACGACGCCTATCTGGAAAAGTTCGTCTCGGTCGGCTCACAGGGAGCGGGGGGAACGGGAGGGGGCTCGGAGCTGGCGCTTTTGGTGGAGGGTGTGCGCTGCGCCTCGTGCGTGTGGGTGATCGAGAAGATCCTCTCGGGGATCGACGGCATCTCGAAAGCGCGGCTGAGCTACTCGTCGCACCTTTTGGCGGTGGTCTTCGACCCTGAAAAGATCACCCCCTCCGAAGTGGTGGGCGCAGTGTGCAGCCTGGGGTATCTGGCGCGCCCCTACACCATCACCGCCGTCGAAGAGATGGAGCGCAAGACCAAGCGCGCGCTGCTCGTCCGCTTTGGCACCGCCGCCTTTTTATCGATGCAGCTTATGGGGTTCTCCATCGCGCTCTACAGCGGCGACTTTCACGGGATCGACTTCGAATCACGCCAAATGCTCCAGTGGTTCGCCTTCGCGGTCTCCACGCCGGTGGTCTTCTACTGCGGCTGGCCCTTCCTCTCCGGCGGACTAAGAGCGCTGTCCAACCGCGTGCCCGACATGGATCTGCTAATCGCCATCGGGGTCAGCGCCTCCTACGGCTACTCCGTCTTCTCGCTGCTTTTTCGAGGGGGCGACGGCGAGGTCTACTTCGACAGCTCGGCCATGATCGTCACCTTCCTTCTGGTGGGCAGGCTCTTCGAGAATATGGCGCGTGGGCGCGCCGCCGCCGGGGTACACCGCCTGATGGGGCTGGCCCCCGACACGGCGCACCGCATCGAGGTGACGCCAGAAGGCGTAAAAGGCGAAAAGGCCGAAAAAATCAACGACGTCGAGAGCTCGGCGCTGGCAGCGGGCGAGCTCATCCGCGTCATGCCCGGCGAACGCTTCCCCGCCGACGGCGTCGTTAAAGCAGGGGTAACCGAGGTGGACGAAGCGGCAGTGACGGGCGAGCCCTACCCGGTGGTTCGGGGAGAGGGCGCGCCCGTAACTTCCGGGACGCTAAACCTCACCGCTTCGATTACGGTGAGGGTCACCGCCGCCGGACCCGACGCCTTCGTCGCCCGCGTAGCCAGGCTGGTCGAAGCCGCCCAGGTGAGAAAACCCCCCGTCCAGCGGCTGGCCGACAGGGTCTCGGCCCTCTTCGTCCCCCTGGTGCTGATCCTCGCCGGGGCTACCTTGTTGGGGTGGAGATTT
>CAXMSR010000046.1:0-249 GCA_964195725.1 uncultured Kiloniellaceae bacterium
CGCGCCCGGCCCAAGGTAGAGAGCGTCGTTTTTTTTCAGCACTTCGGCCACGCCAGTCCCCGAAGGCCCAAGGGTGACTCCGTTCTCAAAAATTACGCCGCGACGCCTCAAGTGATCGACCTCGCCGCGAAGCACCTCGCGCGGGAGACGAAAATCGGGGATGGTGGTGAAAAACCTTCCGCCCGGCTCCGCCTCGGCGTCGTAGACGGTGACGCGCGCGCCCAGGATGCTCAGAAAATATGCGCAGGA
>CAXMSR010000046.1:315-8301 GCA_964195725.1 uncultured Kiloniellaceae bacterium
GGCCGGCTCCGACCACGGCTACACGGGGCGCGTCGGCAGCGGGGCTGGTCTGCGGGTCGAGCTCGCGCTCCAGAGTGGAGTCGGATAAAAAGCGCTTGCACCCGTTGATCGAGATCGGCTCGCCGTCTATCCCGCGAAAGCAAGAGGTCTCGCAGGGATGCGGGCACACGCGCCCGATAGCGGCCGCCAGCGGCATCCGGGTACGTATCAGATCAAAGCCCTCGGTGTAGTTGCCGTCGATGATCAACTGCAGGTAATCGGGGATCGGGATCTGAGCGGGGCAAGACTTCTGACAGGGAGCTTCCGGCTCGGTCGGCCCCAGCCAGACGTCGAGGGCCGCCACGAAGAGGACAAAGACGGCCGTGGCGACAATGAACAGATGGCTGTAGCTAAAGCCGCCCCAGGTAACATAAAGAAGGCCCAGACAGAGCGGGATCATCAGCGAGAAGGCGACACCGGTGAGCCACCTGTTTGTAAACATCTGCCCCATACCGGCGGCGAACGCCGACAACACGGTGCCGGTTTTTCGTACCTTGCCCTTGTTGAATATTTCCCAGAGGAGCCGGTCCCGGCCGGTCAGCTTTCCACTGCAAAAGCGGCAGCGGTTTGCCAACCCCCTCGGCTCAATTCGGCAAAGAGTACAATCTATGTACTGTTCCATCGGCTAATTACCGTCCAATTCGCACAAAAGTCAATTTCGGGCGCTTACGATCGAGTCTCTGCCTCGGGCCATTTTTCGACCAGGGCGTAGGCGTTGTGGTTGTGGATCGACTCGAAGTTCTCCGACTCCACAGAGAACCAGGTGATGTTCGTGTCTTTTAAGAGGACGCTGGCGATATCGCGCACGCTGTCTTCGACGAACTTGGGGTTTGCATACCCCTTCTCGGTGACGTATTTCTCATCGGGGCGCTTTAGCAGAGAGTAGACCTCGCAAGAGGCCTCTTTTTCGACCAGGCGGATGAGGTCTTCGATCCAGACAAACTCTTTAAAGCGTACCTGAAGCGTTACCAGCGATCGCTGATTGTGGGCCCCGGCGTCGCTGATCGCCTTTGAGCAGGGGCACACACTGGTCGTGGGCACGCACACGCCCACCTTTAAATCGTAGCCCTCTTCAGTGACCGAGCCGGTGAGGCTGCAGTCGTAGGACATAAGCGACGCCTCCCCGCTCACCGGGGCCTTTTTCTCCATGAAATAGGGAAAACGCATCTCCAGATGAGCGCTAACCGCATCGAGCTTTTCAAGCATCCCCTGAAGGATCGAGGGCATGTTTTTTATCGTCACGCCGTGGCGGTACTCGTTTAGCACCTCCACAAAGCGGCTCATGTGCGTCCCCTTGAAATGATGGGGGAGGCTCACGTACATGTCCACCGAAGCCACCGTGGATTGCTTGCCGTGCTCTTTGTCGAGGACGGTTATCGGGTAGGTGATATCCTTAACGCCGACCTTGTCGATCTCGATCTCGCGGTGATCACGCGAATTCTGGATATCCTCCAGGCAAGTGCTATCAACCTTTGAAGTAACTTGCACAGGCCTTCTCACTTTCCCACGCGGTGATTTTGTAGACATCGACACCGCTGTCCGAGAGGGCCTTTTCAAGCTCCTCGTAGATGAACCGCGCGATATTTTCCGACGACGGGTTGACGTCGGCAAACTGCGGCAGATCATTTAAGTAGCAATGATCCATCGCGTCGAGGATGTCATCGGTGGCCTTTTTCAAGTCCTTGAAGTCTATGGCAAGCCCGATATGGTTTAGCTCCGTGCCTCTAACCACGACTTCAATTTTCCAGTTGTGCCCGTGCAGCGCTTCGCATTCGCCCTGATACTCCCGCAGGTTATGAGCGGCAGCCAGGTAAGCCTCTATCTTCAATTCATACATATAAACAATCCAATTCTATTTTGCCGCCGCAGCACAGCGCCCTTAAGGGGCTGAACCGGGGTGCGGCTTTCAGGTGTCCTCGGTACTGAGGGGGCGTGTTTTCAAAAAATACGCCGTTGCCGTCTCTCTGCCGGGAGCTCTCAAGAAATAGCCTCGTAGAAACGATCCAAAATTGTAACATTCGGGGTCAAAACAAGTCCAGAGTTTTCGGCTTTAACATCAAGCCCTTTGCCCTTGGCGCGCAAAGCCGTGCGCGGGTTGTGCCTTATCTCACAAATAGCGGCGCGGCGCTACCTGAAAAGAGAACAAATGACTTCGTAAAATATAACAGAGCGCAGCGGACTATGTGGGGAAATTACGAGAAATCATCTCACGAGCAGTATCTGCACATCCATCACGTTGGTGCGCGTCGGGCCAGTGCGGATGAGCCCTCCTACACCATCGAGATAATGGTAGCTGTCGTTTTCAGCGAGGAACTGTTCAGCGCTAAAGCCTCGACTTTCTCCCAGCACAACCGTCTCGCCGTCGACCACTCCCCCGGCTGCGTCGGTGGGGCCGTCGCTGCCGTCGGTGCCTCCCGAAAGCGCACAGATGGAGTCGATCCCCTTAAGCTCAAGGGCCATCGCCAGCGCCATCTCCTGATTGCGACCGCCAAGGCCAGCGCCGCGAAGCGTTACGGTGGTCTCTCCTCCCGCCAGAAGGCAGAGCGGAGGCTTGGCCGGGTCGCCGTGGGCGCGCACCTCTTTGGCGATCGACACCAGCACCTTTCCCACCTCGCGGGCCTCGCCGCAGAGGGTGGAAGAGAGCACCAGCGTATTGTAGCCAAGTGAGCGCGCATGCGCCGCCGCCGCCAAGAGCGCCAGGCGGTTTGACCCCACGACGGCGTGAACCACCGATTCTACCGCCTCGTCGCCGGGCTTGGGGGTGTCGGGCACCTCGCCCTGGACACCGCTTTTCAGGTACTCGACGACGCTCTTTGGCGCAGCGTTTGCCAGGCCGTAGCGGTTAAGAACCTCTTGCGCCTCGGCAAAAGTGGAAGGGTCGCTGCTACAGGGGCCCGAGGCGATAACGTCTAGTCTGTCGCCCACCACGTCGGAGAGCGCGAGGTTTATCACCCTGGCCGGAGCAGCCATGGCGGCGAGCCGCCCGCCCTTGACCTGGGAGAGATGTTTTCTGAGCGAGTTTATCTCGCCGATATCGGCTCCCGAAGAAAGGAGCTGATTGGTGAGGGTTTTAATGTCTTCGAGCGCCACCCCTTCGGCGGGCAGCGTCAAGAGCGCCGAGCCGCCTCCTGAAAGAGCTGCGATGACCAGATCGTTTTCGCCTGCGTTTCGGGTGAGCTGCGCGATACGGCGTCCGGCCTCGACGCTGCGCTCGTCGGGGACGGGGTGCAAGGCCTCCAGAACTATAATCTTCTCAAGGGGCAGACCGTGGCCGTCTTTAACGCAGATAATCCCCCCGGACAATCGTTCACCCAGAATCTCTTCAAGCGCCTGGGCCATCGGGGCGCTACCCTTGCCCGCGCCAACGACCAGCACCCTGCCCTGCCCCGGTTTGGGCAACGCTACCGTGGTCGAGGCGTCGGCGAGGCCGACCTCCAGCACGTCCCCCCTGAGGCGAAGGTGCGCTTTGACTGCGCGATAGGGATCAACAGCTGCCACAGCTGCGCCAAACACCTCCAGAGCGGCTTTTTTCATCAACGCTCTCCTTTAGAAGTCTCTACGACCCTTACCCTACCTTTTTTTGCCTGCTTGTCCATCCACTGCGACAGCTGTTTTTGGTGTTTTTTGCCCGCCAGATAGTCGCGCACCTCATCGTGTACTTCGGAGAGCGGCGCAAAGCCGAAGACCTTGTGGTTCGCGTAAAAAAAGGCGATCAGCTCCGACTCGGAGACAAAAGTGGTCTGGCGGCGAAGTTTAATGTACTTGCGCATCAGAATCAGCTCGCGCACCCAGCTGAAAACCGAGCTCTCGGCGACCGGCACCGCTGCCATCTCGCTCCAGAAGGGTTCTTCGCCTCCAGCGTTGGCAAAGAGAGTCCCCAAAAGCTCCAGGACCTCCTCCTTCTCGGCTTCAAGGCGCAGCTTTTGGGCCTCCGACACCAGCAGACGTCGCTTGATAATGGCGTCAATGACGGCCCGCCGCGTCCTCTCGCCGCCCTCTTTAGCGGTGAGAAACCTGCTTATAGCCAGCTCGATGTCGAGATCGGACAGGGTCAGGGCTTCATTGTCGATGCGCGCCACGATGGTGCCCACCAGCTCCCAGCCGTCTTCTTCAGCGCCCAAGGCAGCCGGATTGCCGGTGGAGTTGGCTAAAGAGCGCCCTGTGGAACCGGTGGCGGCACACCCGACTAGCACGGGCAGCAGCAGTACGCACAAGAGAGCCCGAATGGTCTTCATTTTCGCCTCAGCTGGTAGCGCCTTACGGCGTCGAGGTGTTCCTTGTAGGTACGCGAGAAGTGGTGCGTCCCGTCGTTCTTGCTGACGAAGTAGAGGTAGTCGCTGGTGGCGGGCGCGAGCACCGACTCCAGGCTCCCCCTGCCGGGGCTGGCGATGGGGCCGAAGGGAACGCCCTTGCGCGTATAGGTGTTGTAGGGGGTGTCGCGGCGCAGATCGGCGCGGCGGATGTTGCCATCGAAGTTTTCAATGCCGTAGATTACCGTGGGGTCGCTCTCAAGGCGCATCTTGCGCTTAAGGCGATTGGTAAAAACAGAAGCTATGAGAGGACGCTCGAAGGCCGCGCCCGTCTCTTTTTCTATTACCGAAGCCAGCGTCACCCAGTCTTTGAGGTCAAGCTCTCCACTGCCGCCGGGCTCGGGGCGAAGCTCGATGGTGACGGCGCGAAAGCGGGCGACCAGCGCCTCTACCACCTCCGGGGCGGTCAGCCCCCTGGCGAAGCGATAAGTGTCGGGAAAAAGATAGCCCTCCAGCGTCGGGCCGGGGAGATCCCAGCGGGCCGGGGAAGCGGGGTCGTAGGCGAGGGCTACAAAATCGCCACCGGAGGTGACCCCCTTTGCCTCCAGGAGCACGGCGATCTCGCGCGCCGTCCACCCTTCGGGGATCGTAACACTCACCTGGGCCACGCGCCCGGCAGCCAGATCGTCAAAGACTCCGGCGAGGGTTATCTGACCCGAAAAGACGTAGTCGCCAGCCTTTAGCCGGGACGGCTCGCCCCAAAGCCTCATCCCCAGAAGGTTGCCTGCGGGCCAGCTAGCTAAACCGGCTTCGGCCAATAAAACAGATACCCGCCGAGACGTAGTCCCGGCGGGTATCTCAAGCGTAATTTCTTCACTTACTTCTCGCGGAGCGTTGACATAGCGCGCCAAAGCCAGCGCAAACACCAGCGGCGCACATGCCAGTATCACCGCGATCAGACAGAGCGTCTTTCGTGGTGATGGCAAGAGGCTACCTGCCCAGCCAGTTAAGGAGATAGTGCCAGGTGGTGCGGCGGTTAAGGGTGCCGATAGAGGTGGTCAACGGTACCTCCTTGGGGCACGCCTTCACGCAGTTCTGCGCGTTGCCGCACTCAGTTATGCCGCCGGGGCCCATCACCGCCTCCAGCCTCTCTTCAGCGTTCATCTTGCCGATGGGAGAGGTGTTAAAGTAGAGCGCCTGGGCCAGCGCCGCAGGGCCGATAAAGTCGGTACGATCATTTACCTGGGGGCACGCCTCCATGCAGCAGCCGCAGGTCATGCAGCGGCTGAGCGCATAGCCGAACTGGCGCTCGCGCTCGTTTAACCTGGGGCCGGGGCCAAGATTGTACGTCCCGTCGATGGGCACCCATCCCTTTATATGGATGAGGTTGTCGAACATCTTCTTGCGGTCCACCATCAGGTCGCGAATGAGGGGGAACTTGGAGAGCGGCTCCAGCACGATGGTGCCGTCAAACTCGGCCACCAGCGCCGTACACGCCTGCCGGGCGATGCCGTTTATGCGCATCGTACACGCGCCGCACACCTCTTCAAGGCAGTTGCACTCCCAAATGACCGGCTTTGTCGCCTGCCCCTGGGCGTTGACGGGGTTCTTCTGTATGTCCTGAAGGCAGGTGATGACGTTCATCATCGGTTTTTCCTGGACGACGAACTCTTCCCAGCGCTCCGGCTGTCCGGGAGCGTCCCGGCGGCTTATCTTTAACCTTATCTGTCCGCTCACGCCTTCGTCTCCTCTTTGTCCACGTCATATACACGGGGACGGGGCTTGATGTGCTGAATATCGACATCTTCGTATTCGATCTTGGGGCCGGCATCTGAATAGGTGGCCTTGGTCGTCTTCAAGAACCGCTCGTCGTCGCGGTTGGGGAACTCGGGCTTGTAGTGCGCGCCACGGCTCTCGTCGCGCATCCTAGCGCCGAGCGCCATGAGATGCGCCAGCTCCAGCATGTGTTCGAGCTGATTGACAAAATGGATCGACTGGTTGGCCGCGCGCGCCCTGTCGGCAAGGCCGATGTTCTTGAAGCGCTCTTTGAATTCGCTGATCTTCTCCAGAGCGATATCCAGCTGGCTGTTGTGGCGCACCACGGTGACGTAATCGGTCATCGTGTCGCCCAGCTCTTCGTGGAGCCTGAAGGGGTTCTCCGGGCCGTCCATATTCTCGATCGCGGTGTACTTGGCCTCCTGGCGGCGCACTTCGTCTTCACAATCGGCAGTTGAAACGGTGCCGGAGAGCTCGGAGACGTAGTTCATCGCCGAAGCCGCCGACTCCTGGCCGCCGTGGACACAGGACAGAAGGCTGTTGGCCCCCAGGCGGTTGGCACCGTGGTACTGGTACTCGCACTCGCCTGCGGCAAAGAGCCCGGTGATCGAGGTCATCTGGTTGTAATCGACCCAGAGGCCGCCCATCGAGTAGTGAACGCCGGGGAAGACCTTCATCGGCACCTTCGCCGGGTCTTCTCCGGTGAACTTGCGGTAGATCTCCAGGATGCCGCCGAGCTTTACTTCCAGGTAATCGGCGTCCATGTGCGTCAGATCGAGATAGACCTGATTCTTGCCGTCTACGCCGTGGCCCTGGTTGACACAGACGTCAAAAATCTCGCGGGTGGCGATGTCGCGCGGCACGAGGTTGCCGTAGGCCGGGTATTTCTCTTCGAGAAAGTACCAGGGCTTGCCGTCTCTGGGCACCCAAACGCGCCCACCCTCGCCCCTGGCCGATTCGCTCATAAGCCTTAGCTTGTCGGTGCCGGGGATGGCGGTGGGGTGTACCTGGATGAACTCGCCGTTGGCGTACGCTGCGCCCTGCATGTAGGCAGCAGCTGCTGCCGAGCCGGTGTTTAGCGCCGAGTTGGTAGAGCGCCCGAAGACCATGCCGGGGCCGCCGGTGGCCATAATGACCGCAGCGGCGGCAAACGCCTGAATCTTGCCGTTGGGCTGATTGATGGCGGTCACGCCCCGACAGACGCCGGAGTCGTCCTTTATCAGGGAAAGACACTCCCACCCCTCGAACTTATTGACTACGCCTGCGGCCTCGTAGCGGCGCACCTGCTCGTCCAGCGCGTAGAGGAGCTGCTGGCCAGTGGTGGCACCGGCGTAGGCTGTGCGGTGGTGCTTGGTGCCGCCAAAGCGCCGAAAGTCCAGAAGGCCCTCGGGGGTGCGATTAAACATCACGCCCATGCGATCAAACATGTGGATGACCGCCGGGGCGTTGTCGCACATCTTCTTCACGGGGGACTGATTAGCCAGAAAGTCGCCGCCGTAGATGGTGTCGTCCAGATGCTCCCAGGGGCTGTCGCCCTCGCCCTTGGTGTTGACCGCTGCGTTGATGCCGCCCTGGGCGCAGACCGAGTGGCTGCGCTTGACCGGGCACATACTTAACAGATCTACTGTAAAGTTCTGCTCCGCCGCGCGCACTGCCGCCATAAGTCCAGCCAGGCCGCCGCCGACGATAACTATATTCTTTTGAGACACGTCGTTACCTCCAAAATCAGTAATAGCCGCCAGTGTTGAGCGTATAGATGCCATAGGTGCAGAGCACTATAAAGCCTACGAAGCTGATGCCCACAAACACACGCTGGCTATGGGGGCCGACCGTAATGCCCCAATCGATCATAGTACCGAAAATGCCGTTAGTCAGATGAAATACTGCCGTCACCACGCCCACATACCAGAGCGCCGGATAC
>CAXMSR010000047.1:0-8240 GCA_964195725.1 uncultured Kiloniellaceae bacterium
TTCGCTCATAGCTTTATATCTCCGGAAAACTTTTTATCTGCTGGTCAATTGGCGAAGGAGTTTACCACAACGCGAAGGATTGGTGCAGCCTCAAGGAGAGCTTATGGCCCACAGCGAGAGCCCCGGCCAGTGAGTGATGAGCGCCACCGACAAAAGCAGCATGATGGGAAACAGCAGCGACGCCCTGTAGGCCTCGGTTATCTGCTGGCCAACTGGCGAAGGAGTTTACTACAACCCTAAGGATTGGTGCAGCCTCAAGGGGAGCTTATGGCCCACAGCGAGAGCCCCGGCCAGTAGGTGATGAGCGCCACCGACAAAAGCAGCATGACGAGAAACGGTAAGGAGGCCCTGTAGACCTCGGTTATCGGGCGCTCGAAGCGGTAGGAGGCGATGAAGAGGTTTAGCCCCACCGGCGGAGTCAGATAGCCGATCTGCATGTTTGCCAGAAAGATTATCCCCAGATGCACCGGGTGGATGCCAAAACCGATCGCCACCGGCAGGATAAGCGGCACCACCAGCACCAGCGCCGAGAAGATATCCAGAATCGCCCCCAGGGCCAGCAGGAAGATATTCAAGAGCAGCAGAAAGGTCAGCCTGCTGTCTACGTGGGTGCGCACCCACTCAAAGAGCTGCCCCGGCACGTCGGCGTCGATCATGTAGTTGGTCGACGAGATCGACACTCCCAGGATAATCAGGATGCCCCCCACCAGCACCATCGATTGGCGCATAATCGAGGGGAGCCTTTTCAGGCTGATCTCGCGCAGGATCAGCACCTCGACGACGAGCGCGTAGAGCGCGGTGACCACCGCAGCCTCCGAGATGGCGAAGTAGCCGCCGTAGATGCCCCAGAGCACCACCACCGGCAGCGGCAGCTCCCAGATAGATTCCTTCAGTGCCCCTAAAGCCTCGCTGAAGTTAAAGCGCCGCTTTTCGCGCCCCACATGGCGATTGACCCAGAGGCTATAGCCTCCCAGCAGCACCACCATCAGCACCCCCGGCGCCGCCCCCGCCAGAAAGAGCTGCTCGATCGACACCGGCGTCCCCAAGTCCATCTGCTGCGCCACCACCCCGTAGAGGATAAGCGGCAGCGACGGCGCGAAGAGGAGCCCCAGACTGCCCGATGTGGTGACAAGCCCAAGGCTGAAGCGCTCGGAGTACCCCGCTTCAATCATCGCCGGGTACAAGAGCGCTCCCAGCGCAATGATCGTCACCCCGCTTGCGCCGGTAAAGGCGGTAAAGAAAGCGCAGGCGGCCAGCGCGATCACCGCCAGCCCGCCCGGCATCCACCCCAGCCACGCTTCGGTTATCCGCACGAGGCGCTTGGGAGCGTTGCTCTCGCCCAAAAGGTATCCCGCGAAGGTGAAGAGCGGGATCGCCACCAGGACCGGCATCTCGGCCAGCCGGTAGATATCTACCGCGATAACGGCGAGCTCGATCTCGGAGGAGTGAAACCCCATAAGAGCGCCTGCTGCGATCACGGCGAAGAGCGGCGCGCCCAGCACTGCAGCGATGATAAGGAGCAGTGCTGCGCTCATGTGTCCGCCACCCCGTCGCCATGCTCTTGCTCTTTGAAGATGGCGAACGCTTCGCTAACCGCGTGGCACAGGTAGCGTGCAGCGATGACGCCAAACCCCAGCGGCATTATCATCTGCACTATCCAGGCATCGACGCCATCCAAAACCATCGAGCCGAACTCGTACTCTATCTTTACGAACTCAAGGCAGTAGTAGGCGATGAGCGCAGCGACGGCTGCGGTAAAGAGCGAGGAGAGGATCGCGATGGCGTGGCGCGCGCGGGGTGGCACCAGGCGGGAGACGAGGTCGATGCTGATATGTTTGGCGTTGCGCGACGCGACCATCGCTCCGGCCATCGCCACCCACAGCACGAGTATCCGCACCAGCTCTTCTGTCCACGCCGGGCCGCCACTGCCGAAGTTGCGCACGACGATCTGAAAGGTCCCGAGCCCGATAAGCGAGGCGAGGAGCGCCACCAGAAGCGCGTTCTCCACATGGGCCACTGTCCGGCCTATGACCCTGATGGGATGCAACGGCTAATTTCCGCCGCTTTCAGAGGTTTCGCTGCTGCCGAAGTCTTCGATGTAGCTGAGTATGCTGTGGTAGAACTCTGCCGAGAAGTTGCCCTGCGCTGCCAGCGCCTCGGCTGATTTTCTCGCCTGCTCAATCCAGGTGCGGACCTCTTCACCGGTAGGGGTAACCGTTTTGACCCCCTCCGCCAAGAGCGCCGTGTAGGCCGAGGCGTCGTCCTCGCGATTTTTTCGGTCGAGGCCCTTGTACACGCGCTGCATCACCTCGCGAACCACGGCCCTGTCTTCTTCCGACAATCTGTCGAAGGAGGAGTTCTTGATCGCCAGGATCGCGGTGAGGTAGGAGAGCGAAGTGGTGGTCACGTAGTTGACCTTTGTGTACCACTGTAGCGCCACAGCTCCAATAGCCGAAGCGCCCACGACGTCCAAGAGCCCCGTCTGGAGTCCGGTGAGCACATCGGTTAAGGGCAGGGAAACGGGTGAGAGCCCCAGCGCCTCCATCGTGGCGTGGGAGAGCTGGTCGCCTTCAGGAGCCCAGACCTTTTTGCCACGCATCTTCGCCATCGAGTCCATCGGATCTTTACTGAAGATCTTCGCGAAGCCGCCCGTAGCGAACCCGAAGCCGGTGAACCCTTTTTCCCTTAGCCCGTCCATGAGCACCGGATCGAATTTGGCGCGGACAAAGTCGGCGACCTCGTCGGAAGCGAAGAGGAAGGGGATGCCGTAGATCTTCATATCGGGGTAGACCTCGGCCAGCCCACCGGCGGTAAACGCGCCGCCGTCGAGCTGGCCCACGCGGATTTTTCGCAGAACGCTGCGGTCGTTGCCCATAACGCCGCCGGGGTAGAACTTGAGCTTGACCCGTCCGCTAGTGCGTTTGGCGATCTCTTCGCCGCCCGCCCGCATCTCTTTCATCCAGTGCGACCCGTCGGGGGCGAGGGTGGCGATCTTTATCTTTCTGGCATGGGAGGAGGTGGGCGCAAAGAGCAGACAACTCGCCGCGAGGAGGGCGAAGGCGATTGCAGGGAATTTCACTTTAAAGCGAGACATATATCTTCCTCAGAAATAATCATCCGCCGAAGCCAAAAGCTCTTCGGCGCGTTTTTTAGCCAGTATGTTGGAGAGGGTGAACCCTTCGGCCTCCACCGGAGACTCCAGCACCTCGCGCAGAAGGCGATCGTGCAGCTCGCGATCGAAGACGAGCCTCGCATAGCGTTGGGCGTACTGTACCTTCGCCGCCAGGTTCTTGCCCTCGCCCAGCTCAATGGCGTGCTCGAAGTGGTAGCGCCCCTTCTCGGTGTCGCCGCCCAGCGCCGGGGGGCGAAGGGTGTGCAGGATGCCGAGGTAGAGGTGTGCGGAGCCGCCGTCAAAACCATCATCCAACTCCACAACCCGCTCGACGGCGCGTGTGGCTTTGGGTATCTGGGCGATCGCACCCCAATCGTCGCTTTTTGAGCTGATCCACAAAAGCCACGATCCCGCGAAGACGTGCAGCCGCTCTACGTCGTCCTCGCCGAGCGTCATCACTATGCGCTCTATTTCGTCCAGGGGTTTGCCCGTGATGCCGCAGGTCTGTTCGGCCTCTTCGCAGAGCGCACGCGCAGAGTAGTTCAGCGCGCGCTGCGAGAGGCGGGTGAGCCGCTCGCCGCCATCGACGAAGATAGCCCCGAACGCCAGATAGAGCTTGGCTGCGGCCAGCAGCGTGTCTTCATCGTTGGGGTCGTCGAGCACCATGGCGTCGGCCAGGGTCAGATAGGCGGGCATCGCCTCGCGCACGGTGTCGGGGTCGGTGTGGCCCGAGATCGCCGAGGGCAGCTTGGCGGCTATGCCCAGCACAGAGCAGCCCGTCAGCCACGCGGCGCAGATGAGCACCGCAACCATAACGACGAGAAAGATACTGCGTTTCTGCCTCACGTCCGGTTCCTTTGAAAAAGTGACGTTCACCCACTGTTTCACTCGGACTATACCATAGCCGATTTGCCTTGAAACAGGTATGAAAAGCCGCCGGAGAAAAGTTTAACGCCACCACACTACAAGCATAGAGGTTGTCCGGGCGGGGTCAAGTTGTCAGGAGGGTGGTTTCTTGTTCATGAGGAGGGCTTCTTGTTCATCAGGAAGCGCCCACGCACGCGGCCAAGGCTACCCAAGAGGTTGGCCTTCACGCCGGGGTGCTCGTCTTCCAGTTCGGCCAAGAGGCGCTTGACCCTCTTTCGGGCCACCACGTCGGTGCCGCACTTCATAGGGCAGCCGCAGGGGATGAGCGGAAAGCCGCGCGCCATGGCGAACTCGATTATCCGCTCCTCGAATACGTAGCAGAGCGGGCGGATGAGCACGTTCACGCCGTCGTCGGCTTGCAGCACCGGCGGCATCGACTTGATCTCGCCATTAAAGAGCTGGGTCATTAAAAGCGTCTCGATCAGATCGTCGGCGTGGTGGCCCAGCGCCACCTTGGTGTACCCCTCGCGCTTAGCTACAGAATAGAGCACGCCGCGCCTCAGCCTCGCGCAGAGCGAGCAGTAGGTGGTGCCGGGGCGCGTCTTTTCTTTCATGATCGCGTCCATCGAGGTCTTCTCAACGAAGTGCGCGTAGCCCTCTTCTTTGCAGAACTCTTCGAGCATCGAGGCGTTGAAGTCTTCGAAGCCGGGGTGTACGGTCACCGCGAAGACGTCGAACTTTATCGGGGCGCGCTTTTTCAGCTCGTGCAGCACATGCAGCAGCGTCCACGAGTCTTTGCCGCCGGAGAGCCCCACCATCACCCGGTCGCCCTCGCTGATCATGCCGAAATCGTTCACCGCTTTTCCGACCTTGCGGATGATCTTCTTTTCAAGGAGATGAAGGGGCACTGGATACCTTAAAAATCTATGCCGGAGAGCATCTCGACAAAGCTCTCCAGCCGGGTTTTTATGCGCCCGTCCAGCGGCGAGGGGCGGTCGCCTTCGATGGTGAGCACCGGCACGCCGAGGCTCTTTCGCAGGATCATGTCTTCCATCTGGCGAAAGCAGAAGGACTGGACGTAGTGGATCACGCCGTCGATGCGGCGGCGTTTGATCTCGGCGCGGATGTCTTTTATGCGGCTGAAGACGTCGTAGGGGTAGGTGTAGCTCAGGTAGGTGTCAACGAGGTCTTTGTCGAAATAGGGCAGCGAGAACTGACGCTGCGTCTCATTGAAGACCACGCGGCCACCGTGCTCTTCCAGAAATTGATAGAGCCCGTCGTAGACGGTGGGCACGCCGATGTAGCCCAGGCGCACCTCGTCGTGGATCGGCTCGCGCGCGTTGGCCTCGGTGATGAACGCCGCTACATCGCTGCTGTACTGGTCGGGGTCGGAGTTAAAATCGCTGGCGCTTACCAGATGCAGGTGGTTCTCAAAACCGGTGACCTTGTCCTCTTCCCAGGTGAGCCGATCGACCTCGGCGGCCAGCTTGCGGGCCTTGTCGAGGCGTACCTTCTCGGCTTGGGCGGCCTCCAGGGTGGTGCCCAGGCGGCGGCAGAGGTTGACTATCTCTACTTTAAGCTTCTCGCGGTCGCGATCGTGGGGGTAGGCGAAGGGGATGGTAGAGACGCCCATGAACTCCCAGATCTCTACCAGCGCGCGGGTGTTGGAGCAGTCGCCGCCCGTAACACCCACCACGCACTCTATCTGCGCCTCTTTCGCGGCGGAGTACATGCCCTTGATCCAGCCGCAGGTGGTCGAGGGGAAGCCGGCTATCTCGGCTTCCTCGATCAGTCCGGGGCGGTTCTTGTTGATGATGAACAGGTTGTTCAGGTCTACCGGCGTCAAACCTGCTGCGTAGATCGCCTCGACCGGTACCGTCGTGGTGAGGCCGACCTTTTTATTGGGCTTCAATCGTCGGACATCAACGTCAGATAGATAATGAACGCTGCCAATGTCACCGCTCCCGCTATAAAGAGGAGGATCGTTTGATTGGGGCCGTCTCCGGGGGTGATCGTGTAGCGGACGACAAAGACCCCGGCTAGAATGGCGCTCAGGCAGACAAAGGTTATGCGCCACTTCATGAAGAGGGTAAACGCGATGACGGCTACGCAGATGCCGATGCCGATGGGGTGGGTTATATATTCCAGCAGCTTCTCGTTTGAGGTGTGCTCCATGAGGAACGCGAGGTCCAGATTCTCAAACCAGAGCTTAACGGAGTCCAGCATAGTTGTCTCTCTCCTTCATATTTGCGCCAGAGCGTCAAACTCGTGGCGCCAACGCGACCGGGCGGTCGAACTTGCAAGGTTGTTTGTTGCTGCTTGGCTTTTTAGCTGCTTTAGCTGGAAAATTATAGCAGACAGAAGGTTACGCGACTAGTCCGCATTGTCGGTGGCACGGTTTCAAGGCAGAGCGCTGGTATTTGTGCCGCCAAAAACCCATAATACCCCCTGGCGTTGAAACCCGGATCAGGACAAGTTAATGAAATCGAGTTGGTTTAAGGCACTTGAAGCCGGAGGCGTCGCCGTCTGCGCGACCAAGCGGCTAAAGCGCGAACTGGAGCGGGATTTCGAAATGCACCAGCGCGCCGCCGGGCGCACCTGGTGGCCGCGCCCCACGATACATACCCTCAACGGCTGGCTCTCCAAGGTGTGGGAAGACTCGTGGCTGGAGGGGACTGTCGCCGCCGACCCGTCGGTCGAGGCCCTGTGGGAGACGGTGATAGCCAAAGACGCCCGGGCGCGCGGGTTCGAGCTCCTCGACGTCGAGGCCACGGCCGGATTGGTGCGCGAGGCCTACAGGTTAATCAACCACTACGCCATAGAAGACGCCTTGAAGTCGGACGCCGACGAAGAGTCGGGGGCGTTCAAGCGGTGGCGTGTGGCCTTTGATGCGGAGCTGTCCCGGCGCGGCTGGCTCGACTCCTCCCAGCTGCCCGGACGGCTGGCCGTTGATGCGGCGGACGGCAATATTGCCCTCCCGCAAGAGCTGTTGGTCTTCGGCAAAGACGATATCGAACCCGCGTTTCAGGGGCTCTTTGACGCCCTTGAAGCGAAGGGGTGTCATGTAGAAAAAATGGACTTTCCCGATCTTGGGGGCACTTGCGTGCGGGTGGGCCGTGAAGGCCCCGAAGAGGAGGTGCGCAGCGCCGCCGCCTGGGCGCTCTCGGCCCTACAGAAGAACCCCTCGGCGCGGCTTGGTGTTGTCGCCGTAGACATGGAGAGCTATTCGCCCCTGATAAAGCGGATCTTCGCCGAGACGCTGGCCCCCGAAGCGCTGATGCCCGGCGGCGACGCATTAGCTCTGCCCTTTGATCTGTCGCTCGACAAAAAGCTCTTCGAGACCCCCGTGGCCCATGCGGCACTAGAGCTCTTGGCCTTTCGCAGTGAGCCGTTTGAGCACTGGCGGCTGCGAGCGCTTTTATTAAACCCCTTCTGGAGCTGCGGCGAACCCGTCGCCGCGCGCGCCAGGGGGGTGGCCCACCTGCTCTCCCAGGGCTCGGGGCAGATAAGCGTGAAGGAGTTTGCGGGGCTGGTCGCAAAAGCCGTTGACGCTGCGGGGGGCGCAGGCGGCCTTGAGGGGGTGGCGCGGGTCTTTGGCGAATTGGCAGCGGAAGGCCAGCAGCCGCAAGCGCGCCTACCCTCGGAGTGGGCGCGCGTCTTCATGGCCGAGCTGGAGAAACTTGGCTGGGCAGGCTCCATCCCCGGCACGGCAGGGCTCGGCAGCGCCGAATTTCAAGCGGCAAAAAAACTGCGCGATCAAGTTCCCATGCTGGGCGTTCTCGACTCGGTGTTATCCAAAGTGAACAGAAGCAAAGCGCTGCGGTGCCTGCGTAAACTCTGCGAAGCGCCCTTCCAGCCGGAGGGGGGCGACGTGCCGGTCGTCGTCATGGGGCTCTTGGAGGCCGCCGGGCTCACCTTCGACGGACTCTGGGTCTTGGGGGCCGACGCCGACGCGCTGCCACCGGGAGCTCGCCCCAATCCCTTTATCCCCTATAGACTACAGCGCGAGGCAGGGGTGCGTCAGGCGACCCCCGAAGGGCAGCTGCGCCACGCCGAGGCGATGGTGAAGAGGATCGTCGCGTCGGCTGCCGAGGTGGTGCTCAGTTACCCGAAAGACCGGGCGGGATGCGAGACGTTGCCGAGCCCGCTCATTGCGAAGGTGAAGGAGACTGAGCTTGCCCTGCCCCGTGACACCTCTGCGCGAGCGCAGCTGGCTAATGCTGATTCCTTGCCCCTTGAGCGCGTTGAAGACGCGCCGGTG
>CAXMSR010000048.1:0-8128 GCA_964195725.1 uncultured Kiloniellaceae bacterium
CGCCATCGATGCGCGCCACCAGCATGTCGCGAATCCGCTCGTACATATCCATACGTGAGCGGTTTAAAAGCTCACCCTCTTTTGCATAGTAGTCGAGGATCACCTTCATCTCGTCAACGTCGGCCAGCCGCGCCCTCTGTATTACAACTTCACCCATCGGTGTCGCACCTTTCACTAAGCTCAATAGCGTGTATCTTCGCCGACTCCAGGTCGGCCCCTCCCAACATCCGCGCCAACTCTTCCACTCGCTCGCCGTCGCCCAAATGCGCGACGCGGGCAAAGGTGCGGCCCCCCACCACCTCTTTTGCCACCCTCAGATGGTTGCGCGTGCGCGACGCTATCTGCACCAGATGCGTCACGCAGATAACCTGACATTCGCGCGCCAACCCCTGCAACCGCTCGCCTACGTGCTCGGCGGTCACTCCACCAATACCGGCGTCTACCTCGTCGAATACGAGGGTGTCTACCGAGTGATCGCGAAGCGCGCTCTTTAGCGCCAGCATCACCCGCGAGAGCTCGCCCCCCGACGCTATTTTGATGAGCGGCTTGGGCTCTTCGCCGATATTGGGAGCGAGGAGAAAACGCACCGCGTCCACTCCCTCGACGGTGGGGGCGGTGGCGGCTATCTCTACCAGGAAGGCAGAGCGCCCAAGCGCCAACCTCTCCAGCTCGGCCCCCATCTTCTCTTCCAGCTTGCCCGCCGCCAGCCTGCGCACCTGGGTCAACGCAGCGGCGACGCTGTCAAGCTCGCTCTGCGCCGCCTCAAGTCCGACCCGCGCGTCCTCAAGAGCCAGCTGCCGGTTATCGAGCTCCCACAGTTCTTTTTCCATCGCGTCGAGCTTCGCCAAAATAGCCTCGACGCCGTCGCCGTGTTTGCGCTCAAGGCGGCGCAGCGCCTCGAAACGCTCCTCCACCCTCTCCAGCCGCGCGGGGTCGGCCTGCACTGCGCCGAGCCTCGTTCGCAACACTCTGGCGGCCTCGTCGAGGGAGGCCTTGGCCTCCTCCATCAGCTCCAGCACTTCGCCCGCGCCGCTGTCGCTAACCGCCGCCCGCGTCACCTCGGCCCCGGCGCGCCCCACCTTCTCCAGCGCCGAACCATCGCCGCCGTAGATCGCCTCTTCCGCCAGGGTGTAGGCCTCGGTCAACCTCTCGGCGTTGGCCAGAAGTTGGCGCTCCGCCGTCAACCGCTCCAGCTCGTCGGCTTCAGGCTCCACTCTGCGTATCTCGTCGATCTGAAAGCGCAGGAAATCACCGCGCTCCAGCCCCTCCGATTCCATCCGCTCCAGCCGCGCGACTTCGATGCGCGCCCTGTCCCACTGCGCAAACGCGGCGGTGTAGCTACCCAGCGCGCCGCGCCCCTCGTCGTCCAGGGCCATGTCGAGCACCTCAAGATGGCGCGCCTCGTCCATCAGCGCCTGGTGCTGATGTTGGCTCGACACCTCAACCAGCTTTGCCCCCAGCTTGGAGAGGAGCGAGACGCCAACCGACGAGCCGTTGACAAAGGCGCGGCTCTTGCCCTCGGAGGTGATGACGCGCCGTATGACCAGCTCGTCCTCCAGAGAGATACCCGCCGAATCCAGAAGCGCCGGTACCGCCGTGCCGCCCTGCGGCAGGGAGAAAACGCCCTCTACCACCGCTTGGCCGGCCCCGGTGCGTACCAGCTCACGGCTGGCGCGCACCCCCAGGAGCAGCCCCAGCGCCTGTAGCAGGATCGATTTCCCCGCGCCCGTCTCGCCGGTGAGCACGGTCAGTCCGGGGCCAAACTCCAGCTCCAGCCGGTCCACAAGGGCAAAATCGCTGACGACCAGCCGCTCTATCACTTCGCCTCTTTCCTTTCAACCGGAAGCGCGTCGCAGTCGAACTGTTTTTTCAGCTCGTGCTGCTCCGCCAATTTGAGCTTCGAGCGCAGCACGCTGAAATAATCTCGGCTGGGCGAACACGCCAGGAGCGCGTCGCTGGGGCTTCGCCGCACGACTACGCGATTGCCCTCTTGAAGCTCAATCCCCTCCTGGCCGTCGAGGGTGACGTAGACTTCGCCGTTTTTCTGGCACAGCCTTATCTCTACCTCGGCGTCGCCGCCGATTATTATCGGGCGGTGGGTCATGGCGTGGGGACAGATCGGCGCGATGAGGATCGACGTCAGATCGGGGCTGACTATCGGCCCCCCCGCCGAGAGGGTGTAAGCGGTAGAGCCAGTGGGGGTGGCGATGATGAGTCCGTCGGCGCGGTAGTTGGCCAGATAGCGGCCATTTACCCATACTTCCAGCTCGCTGATGCGCGCCAGCGCGCCCTTGTTCACCACCACATCGTTCAATACGGTGAAGGTGCGCCCGCCGGGCTTTACCGAGCACGAGAGCATAAGCCGCCGCTCGTACTTCAGCTCGCCGCGTCGAAAGGCGTCGAGGGCCTCTTCCAGCTCTTCCAGGGCCACCTCGGTAAGAAATCCCAGCGCGCCGAGGTTTACCCCCAGCATCGGCGTCTCGCGTCCGCCCAGGTGGCGCACCGCCGCCAGAAAGGTGCCGTCGCCGCCAAGCACCACCACCAGATCGGCATCGACGGGGCAGTGCCCGTCTACACTGGGGCCAGGGCCTGAGTCAGGGCTAGAACCGGGGTCATCGCCGTCAACGACCTCGACCCCGTGGGGTTTGGCCCAGACCTCGATGCGCCCCATGGCGTGGTCTGCTATGGGGGTTGCCCGCTTTCGTATGACAAGTATGCGTTTCAATCGTCTAGTCCCGACTCTAAGGTGTCCGCTCCACGGTGGAAATATAGCCCCTTTTCGTGCCCCCTAACAATAACATCCTCCACGTTTTTTAGGCATATGTTATCTTAACCGCCATGAAGGACGGCAAAGACACAACAAAACACGCTCCGGCCCCCCTCGCCGAGAGGATGCGGCCCGCCAATTTGAGCGAATTCATCGGTCAGCGCGACGTGGTCGGGGCGAAGACTCCGCTCCTTCGCGCCGTCGAGTCGGGCACCCTGCCCTCGCTCCTCTTCTGGGGGCCGCCGGGCAGCGGCAAAACCTCGCTCGCGCGCCTTCTGGCCGACGTGGTGGGCTACAAGTTCGAGGGGCTCTCCGCTGTGGGCGCGGGGGTAAAAGAGGTGCGCGCCGTGGTGGCCCAGGCCACCGAGCGGCGCGAAGAGGGCGGGCGCACGCTCTTATTTCTCGACGAGATACACCGCTTTAACAAGGCGCAGCAGGACGCGCTCCTGCCCCACGTCGAGGCGGGGGTGATAACGCTGGTGGGGGCCACCACCGAGAACCCCGCCTTTCAGGTCAACTCGGCGCTGATGTCGAGGCTGCTTCTTTTGCGCCTTGAGCCCCTGGACAACGATGACCTGGTAGAGCTGATCGACCGCGCCATAGCCGACACCAGGCGCGGCCTCGGCTCGCTAAAAGTCACCCTGGACGACGGCGCGCGAGCGCTACTTTTGCGCACGGCCCTTGGCGACGCCAGAAGAGCGTTAAACGTCCTGGAGGCGGCGACCCTCTTTGTAGAACCTGACAAGACCGGTGCCCGGCTGGTGGACAGCGAGGCGATGGGCAAAGTCCTCCAGAGCCCCACCCTCTACCAC
Source organism: uncultured Kiloniellaceae bacterium (assembly GCA_964195725.1). Taxonomy (GTDB): domain Bacteria; phylum Desulfobacterota; class Deferrisomatia; order Deferrisomatales; family BM512; genus CAXMSR01. Next base: position 3,580 of record CAXMSR010000048.1, read on the forward strand.
GACGCCGACGGCGACTGGCACTACGACGTGGTGAGCGCGCTTATTAAAGCGATGCGCGGCTCTGATCCCGACGCGGCGCTCTACTGGCTGGCGCGGATGGTCGAGGCGGGGGAAGACCAGCTCTTCATCGCGCGGCGCATGGTCATCTTCGCCTCTGAAGATATTGGAAACGCTGACCCCGAGGCGCTCCGCGTGGCGCTGGCGGTCAAAGACTCCGTACATTTTATCGGCGTGCCCGAGGGGTGGATACCATTGGCGCAGGGGGTCACCTACCTTGCCACCGCCCCCAAGTCCAACGCCTCCTACGCCGCCTACAAGAAGGTGCGCTACGACATCAAAGAGTTCGGCAACCTCCCCGTACCAAACCACCTGCGCAACGCCCCCACCAAGCTGGCAAAGTCGATGGGCCACTCCAAGGGCTACCTCTACCCCCACGACGACCCCGACTCGGTGGTCGCCCAGTCTTATTTCCCCGAAGCGATGGGGACCAAACGCTACTACCGCCCCGGAAACTTCGGCTTCGAAAAAACGATCAACGAGCGCCTGGAGTGGTGGCGAAAAAAACGCGCCGAGAAAAAACGGGGCTAAAGCCCAGCGGAAGCTCACATGTTATCCGCCGGGCTCTTGTGCGCCGGGCTCTTGCGCCGACAGCTAAAATGCGCCCGCTACTGGCCCATCGCCGATGTGGCAGTATAATTTAAGTGACGCAGCTAGCGCACCTTATGCCCGAGGATTCAAGATGGCTCTCCCCCCTGCAATAACCGCCCGCAAGCTCTTCACTGCGGCGCTGCTTATGCTGGCGCTGCTACCCCTTATCGCAGGCTGCGCTGTCAATCCCGTGACCAAGAAGCGCGAATTCTCGCTGATGAACGAGGCGCAAGAGGCGGCAATGGGGCTAAAGGCCTACCCCATCTACACCCAGCAGTCCGGCGGCCTCTATCTGGACGAGCCCCTCCAACTCTACGTGTCGGGCGTGGGCAAAAAGATCGCCGCCAAGGGGCACCGCCCTTCGCTCGTCTTCGAGTTCAACGTGGTAAACGACGGCGCGATAAACGCCTATGCGCTGCCCGGAGGCAAGATAACCATAACGCGCGGGCTCTTGACCAAGATGGAAAACGAGGCCCAGCTGGCGGCGGTGCTCGGCCACGAGATAGGCCATGTAACGGCGCGTCACGGCGCGGCGGGCTACACGCGCCAGGTGCTCACCGGGCTCGTTACGTCGGTGGGCATGGCCGCGCTGGAGACAGCCGACATCAAGGGCAAGGAGATTATCGCCCAGGGCGGCATGATAGGCGCAAAGCTGGTGTTGACAAAATACAGCCGCGATCAGGAGCGCCAATCCGACGATCTGGGTATTGAGTACATGGTGGCGGCTGGTTACGATCCGCGCGGTTTCACGCAGGCGATGGAGCTTCTTGAGGGTGCCAAACGGCGCGAGCCCTCGCTGGTGGAGGCGATGATGTCGAGCCACCCGATCACCGCAGAACGCGTCACGGTCGCCCGAAAGCGCGCCGACGCCTATCCGGCCCACCTTAAAACCGACGAGCGGCTAGGCCGGGAGCCCTTTAAAGAGGCGACGACGAAACTTTCGGCGGCGGCCCCCGCGTTCGAGAAGATGGAGCAGGGACAAAAACTCTTCAAGGAGGGCAAAACCGACGAGGGGTTGGCACTGATTCGCGAGGCGGCAAAGGACGCCCCCGGCCATGCGACGCTACAGGTCGCGCTGGCCTCTGGCGAGTCGGAAGCCAAAAACCTTGAAGCGGCCCGCGACGCGGCGCTTGAAGCGGTGCGTCTTGATCCCGGCCTCTTCCATGCCCGGTTTGCCGCAGGGATGGCGCAGTTCGAGGTTGAAGACTACAGGCCGAGTCTGGCCGAGCTGACGCAAGCTGACGGTATCGTCCCCGGCCAGCCCCGCGTGCTCTTCTTCATCGGTCGAAACCACGAAGAGCTGGGCGACACGAGAGCCGCAGCGAAAGCCTACGTCGGGGTTCTTCAAAAGGTGAAAAAAGGCCCGATGGCCGAGCACAGCTACAAGCAGCTGGTAGCGTGGGGCTACGTCAAAAAGTAATCCGCCACAGCCTCTTTACGAGTGCGCTTCAAACGCGAGGTGCTTGAGCGCTAGCGCAAAAGATGTGCGGCGAGGGCAGCGGGGCGCGCTACCGAACAACCTTCAGAACATGGAGTTGTCGTTCGCAGAGGCGTCGGGGAGGACCTGCAAAACATCCCAGTGCTCAACGATCTTTCCGTATTCGTCGAAGCGAAAGATGTCTATCCCCGCGTAATCATAGTCGCCGGGCCACTCCTGGTGGCAGTGGAGCACAACCAGATCGCCCTCGGCGATGGCCCGCTTGAAGTGAACCTTTTTGCCGGGGTACTCCTTGGCCATCTTCTTGAAATAATCGATGAAAGGTTGCTTGCCGTCGCCCACATGGGGGTTGTGCTGGATATATTCATCGCCGACGAACGCTGCGACACCCTCTTCGGGCCTGCACTGATTGAAGATCATGTCGTAGAACGCCATCGCGTTCTCTTTGTTCGCGTCCTGCCTTGCCGTCGAGCACATAGCCTTCTCCGCAAAAAAAGTTCATCTTGGGCCAGCGCCGCGCCGCCTAACTCCGCCCGCCGTAAATCCATCGCAAAAAAGGTCAGGTTTTGCAGCCGTCGTTGAAAGGTGCCGCCTTCGGATGGGGCGGGTTTAACCCTCGTCGTCGGACAGCGTGATGGCGTCGTTGGGGCAGGGCGGGATGCAGATGCCGTCCAGATCACAGATGGAAAAATCTATGGTGGCGACGCCGTCTACTATGGTGATGGCGTTTTCCGGACAGGCTTTGATGCATTTGCCCGACTCTCTGCATTTATTCGGGTCAACCAGGATTTTCATGGGGTTCCTCTTTGAGGTCGGCGCTGTCGGGCACATAGATTTCAATTCACTGTACCCCTCGCGGTGGCGTAAACGCCTTGGGGTATTTAATGGCCGTTACGTGTATCGACGCCCGGAGTTGCGGCTCGCCACCTGCCTCTGTAAGTCTACCCCTTGCCCTTGAGCTTTGCCGCGAAGAGGTCGCCAAAAGAGCCCATGCTGCTCGAGGCGGGGCTGTCGGAGTGGACCACCACGGTGTTGCCGTCGTGTTTTGCCCCGTCGTTTTCGTCGCCCAGAAGGCCCCGGCTGTGGACGTTGTCGTGGCAGTAGATGCAGAGGTTTTCCCAGTTCGAGCCGTCGGGCGGGTTGTTGTTGGGGTTGGAGTCTTTGTGGTGGACGGTCAGGAGCTTGAGGTTCTTGCCCTCGAACTCCATGCCGCAGTGGCCGCAGAAATTGCCGTGCAGCGCCAGCGACGGGGTGCGGTAGTCGGTGCCAGCCTTTTTCTGCGCTGCGGCCTTGAGCTCGCGCACCACCTCTTCGGGAGACTTGGCGGATTTTGGCGCAGCCCGGCTTCCGGTGGCGATGCGGCCAGCCTTGTTGGAGAAAGATCGCGTGCTCATGGCTTGTGCTCCGGGTGGGTGGGTCGGCGCCGCAACATCTTCAGGCGCTCTTCGGGCGACACGTCTTTCTCGTCGCCGAGACTGTCGCCGTCGCTGCCCGTATCCTCAAAGCAGCCCTGCCGCTTTAGCCCTGTGTTGTCGGCGTCAACCGTCTCAAGGGGCCTTGCCTTGAACTTGAGGAGGCGGTCCAGACGCTCCAGCGCCTCGGGAGACTCTATCTTGGTCAAAAGATCGACCCCGCCTTCGCTCTGCGCCAAGAGGTAGGCTTCGCCGCCGACCTCTACCAGCAGCAGCACCTGCCGCGTACTTAGGGGCAGCGAGCTTAAAACCCGTATAGCCGAGTCCTCCTGCACCTGGGGCAGTTGCCCGGTTGAAAAGCGCCTCACCGCCCACGCTACGGCGCCTATCGCCCCCAGCGCCCCCAGCGCCGCAAACAGCCAGAGAAAAATATCGGCTAAATTCATTCCGGCATCCACGTTGGGAATCTCCTGAGCGTTGCCTGCATTTGAAGGGTAACGGGCATCCGCCCCGGAGGCTACAGAGGGGTTGGCGACATTTTCTGTCCGGACAGATGACCCGGCAACGGGACGCGCGGCCACGGCAGCGCCACTCGCGGCCTCGATAGAGGTCTCGGCGAGGACAAGTTCGGGGGCGGCGGCTGTGGCTTGGAGCGCAGGCGCTTTCACGCTCTCCTCCTCCACGGGGGCGAGGGCGACAGAGGGCTTCAAGAGCTGAACGGAGCGCGAGACAACCCACCCCTGCTTGCCCGCGTGGCCGATCAACAGCCACTCGCCCTTATCCTCTACGATCTCCAGCTCTGTGCCTTCGGGGATGCGGAGGAGTTTTTTGGCTCCGGTCGAGGGTGCCGAGCGCATGTTGACGAAGCTGTACTCCCAGTCCACCACCCCCAGCGCCGCCAGGGCTGTGCCGGTAAAATAAAGCGGCAGCACAAAGGCGGCCGCAAACAGAAGCAAAAGGATTGGAGGAACGTGCAACAAAGTAAGCCTCTTTGTCTTCTCCTTTTCCAATGAGTTGAACATATTTTCCAGAATCTGTATGGACCGGACAC
>CAXMSR010000049.1:0-7934 GCA_964195725.1 uncultured Kiloniellaceae bacterium
TCGCTTCGCAGCGCGTCTATCGTCTCTCGAAGGTCGCTCAGGGCCATGAAACCCTACCTCCACTCAGCCGGTATTTTTTCGACGTAGCTGAAGATCTCAATCGACCAGGGTTTTCCTACCCACTGGCCTCTGCCCATTCTCGGCCAGAGGCGGTCGGGGTATTTGTCGGGGTCGTCCGAGGCGCGCGCGCGTACCACCTTGCAGCAGTACTTGGCTTTGCCCTCTTCGATATCGCGAATGGTCATTTCCTGCTCGGTGTCCTGAACGAATTCGTCGAGATCGGTGAGAATGAATGTATCGAATGTTGCCATGACTTCTTCTCCTAGCGTTATAGCGGCTTAATCTTTGAAGCCGTAGTTTGTCCAGTTGTCCAACACCTTTTTCTTGATCTCTTCGGAATAGACCTTGTTAAACGAGACCATGATCGGCAGATCGGATTCTTTCCAGTGGCGCGGGAAAAGACAATCGAAGAGGACTTTTGCGCCCTTCGATTTCTTTCGCTCTTCCGGCGTGGCGTAGGGGTTAAGCGGAGTGCCCAGGTGGTTTGCGAATTTGTGGATGCCGTCGATCGGGTGGCACCTGGTCGTCATGGCGTGGATGACCTCGTCCTTGTTGTAGATGTCGGTCTCTTCGTCTACGACCACCGCCATGTGGAACCAGGGGCCGAGCTTGGAGCCGAAGATGAGGTTGGCGATCTGTTGCGCAATACCGGTGTAGGCGTGCTTGGTGCCGATGACCACGAGGTGGTGGGTGGATTCGGGCCACATGTAGACGCCGGTGATCGGGATGCCCTGGCTCTTTAAGAGCTTCTCCATCTCAAGGCCAAGCGAAAAAGAGCGCAGGAGCTGCCCCTCGTCGGTGGGCACGCCCATGTTGGAGATGGGCATGACCGGCTTTTTGCGGTGAGTTATGGTGTGTACACGGTAGACGCTTCGCGGCTCGCGCGGCGAGGTACGGTAGCCGGTGTACTCGCCAAAGGGCGCTTCGTCCAGCTCGATGCCGGGCAGTATTTCGCCCTCGATGATGATCTCGGCCCCGGCGGGGACGTAGAGGTCGGAGTTTTCGCACTTGACCATTTCAACGCCTTCGCCCATCAGCATCCCGCAGAACTCGTCTTCGGGGATATTGGCCGGAGCGCAGGCGGCGATGCCGGCCAGCGGGTCCATGCCGATGACGGTGGCAAACGGCAGCGGCTCGTTACGCGGCACGCTCTTGTGGTGGAACATCTTGCCCATGTCGGAAAAGGGCAGCACCGGGCCGACCATCGTCTTCTCATCGAAGACCATCTGGCGGTACATCCCCCAGTTGATGTCGGAGGTGTCGGGGTCTTTGGCAACGATCATGTGCCAGGTGGAGAGGTAGCGCCCGCCGTCGCCGTCGTGGACCATCGGGGCGGGCAGATCGAAGAGGTTGACGTCATCGCCGGTGATCACGACATCTTTGCAGGGGGCGTCGGCGCGATCAATTATCACCGGGGCGTGAGTCTCTCCCGATTCAGTTCTCTCCAGATAGGTGGCGCAGATGTCGGGGATGGCCGACTCGGGGGGGAGCCCCAGGGCGATGGCGAGCTTGCGGTAGGTCGCCAGCGGCGCACCGAAAGCCTCGAAGTCAGGATAATCCTTGATTTTCTTGAAGTAAGGGGAGGGGCCCTTCATCTCGCAGACGCGGCGAACGATCGCCCCCATCTCCATGTCCCAATCTACCTCTTGCTCGACTGTGACGAGGTCGCCCGATTCTTTCAACGCCTCTATGAATTCCCGGTTGTCTTTGTAATATTTGTAAGGCATTTACTCCGTCCTTTCGTTAATCGCTAACTAAATTGTCTAACCCCAGCCCTTGCTGCCCACCTTGTCTACGAGGGGCTTCCATTTTCCTTGCGCCCTCAGGACGAACTCGCCGAGCTCCCTAAGGACGCCGTCACCGCCCTTGCGGGTGGTGATGTAGTGCGAGACCTCTTTGACTTCCGGCACACCGTTTGCCGGGGAGACCGCGAAGCCGACCAGCTTCATCACGCCCAGATCGATGATCTCGTCGCCGACAAAGCAGACCTCTTCGGCGGTGATACCCATCTCTTCCATGATCTCTTTGCATTTAGCGGCTTTGTCCTTGGCCTGATAGAAGCGCTTTACCCCAATTTCGGCACACCTTTTTGCGACAGTCTTTGATTTTCTGGTGATCATCGCAACTTCAACCCCCATCATCATGAGAGTGTTGGCGCCGAATCCGTCGTCGTGGCAGAAGGTCTGGAACTTCATCCCCTCGTCGTTGTAGAGGATATGCCCGCTGGTGAGCACCCCATGAACATCAAGAATCACTATCTTGATTTTCGAGGCCCTCTCAACTGCGTCAATGTGGTCATAAACCATTGGTATTCTCCGTGTTTATGTGGTTGGCGGTCAGTCGAGACCCAGTTCGGACAAGCGGATCTTGGCGTTTTCCATCACCTCTTTGCTCATCTCTACCTGCACCGGTTTCTCCTCCCACTCGTAGGGGATGGTGGCGTCCATGATGATGCGCGAGGTCATAAGGTTGTGCCCCGTGCCCAGCGCGGGGTCGAGCGGGGTGGAGCGGCCACGGTTGATTATCTGCGTGCCGCGCTTGGGGTCAAAGCGAGTGGCGAGCGCCCACCAGACGCGGGGCAGATCGTCGGCGTCGATATCGTCGTCGACGATGATCAGCCCCTTCAACCCGTAGGTGCAGGTGTGGCTCGCGATCACCGCGGCGGCTATCTGGTCGGCGTGGCCCGGATACATCTGCTTTACCGACACGATGGCCCAGAATCTTCCGCAGGCTTCCGGGGGCATGTAGACGGACTGCACACCCTTCATGCCCATCTTGGTCAGCTCGGTCCAGAGGGTGGCGTTTCTTACAAACGCCAACATCATGTGATTGTCGTTGACCGGACGGCCGACCGAGGCGGCCAGAAGTATCGGGTCGTTGCGGTGGTAGATCGCCTTGACGTCGATCGCAGGCTTTTTGATGGGGTTGACCAGCTCGTCGGTGTAGTAGCCGGTGTACTCGCCAAACGGCCCCTCTTCGCGCAGATTGTCTCCGTCTATGAAGCCTTCGAGGACGATCTCTGCGGTTGCGGGGATGGGCAGGCCGGTCAGCGGAGCCTTGACGACCTCGACCGGCTCGCCGCGAAGCGTGCCCACCACGTCGTATTCGCTGGCGTCTTCCACCATGGCGCTACCGGCTAACATGAGCAGAGGATCGCAGCCGACGACCAGGCAGATCGGCATCTTCTTGCCCAGCTTGCGGTACTTCTGGAGGATGCGGTCGCCGCGCTTGCCCTTGAGAATCTGTGCGCCGACGGTCTTTTTATCCAGCACCTGGCTGCGGTAGGTCCCGAGGTTGATCTCGCCCGTTTCCGGGTCTTTGACGACCATAAAGCAGGCGGTGCCGATGAAGCGGCCGCCGTCTTTTTCGTAGAATTTGGGGGAGGGGAGATCAAACACGTTTATGTCGTCGCCCTCGATGATGTTCTCAAACACCGGGCCGGTCTCCACCTCTTTTGAGCGTATGACTTCGCCGATCGACTGCTCCATCCAGGCTCGCGAGAGCCCGCACATCGACTTGATATCGGGGCGGCCCAAGACCTTCGACAGACGATTGGTGTTGGAGTAGGCACCGAACATCACGCTGCCGATGCAGCCCTTGACGTTCTCGAAGAGCAGCGAGGGGCCGCCGCGTTCCTCCACCAGTTTGGCCATGTGGGACATCTCTAAATCCCAATCGACCTCGGCGCTGACCCGCTTCAGATCGCCGTCTTGTTCACACTGTTCGATGAAATCGCGAAGGTCCATCGTTTCCTCCTACCTCTGTTAAGTGGTGTGTATTAAATTGTAAGGAGGAGTCTATGAGTAAAGGGACCTATAGACAATTCAGTTTAATTGAGCTAATGTATAAGCAAAACTAAGAGGATGTTTTCATGCTCTTAAAAGCCTTTTAAACTGGATACTTGGATGATCAACCTCAATCAGCTGCGCTCCTTTCACGAGGCGGCTAAATGTCAGAATTTTTCCCAGGCGGCGAGAAACCTCTTTGTGACCCAACCCGCCGTGACCGGGCAGGTGCGAGCACTGGAGGCGTCGCTGGAGATCAAGCTCTTTCAGAAGCGTGGGCGCTCCATGGTTTTGACCGAGGCCGGGATACTGCTTTTTCGCCACGCCCATGACATCTTCGAGTTGGAAAAAAAGATGGAGCAGCACATCTCCGAGATGCGGGAGCTGCGGCGGGGCGTTTTGAAGATCGGCACTACCAAAACCTACGCTCGCTACCTCATGCCCTCGCTCATCTCGCGCTTCAGAAGCGCGTACCCCGAGATCAAGGTGATCCTCGATGAGGGGAGCTCTTCGGAGATCTCGCAGAGCCTTCTGGATCTTCGAAACGAGCTGGTCGTGGTGGCGGCACGCGGCGAGATGGGGGGGATGGAGACGATCCCTTTCAGGGAGGAGGAGGTTGTCCTTTTTGCCGCACCCGATCATCCGCTGGTCGGGGATGAAGAGATCGATTTTGCCGACCTCGCTCCCCACTTTGTTATCATGAAAGAGCAGATGTCGAGCACCCACAAGGTGGTGCAGGAGGCTTTTGCCGCCCACGGGCTGATTCCAAAGGTTTTACTGGAGACGAGCAACGTCGATTTTATAAAAGAGATGGTAGAGCGCGGCGAGGGGGTCTCGTTTCTCGTGACGCCCGCAATCGAGAGCGAAGTGAAACTTGGGAGGATAAAGGCGATTCCCATTCGCGATGCCGACTTGAAGCTCCAGGTCAACATCGGGTTTTTAAACGGTGAGGGGCTCGCCCCGGCGGCCAAGGCGTTTTTGGAGATTCTAAAGGGGGTGGGCGAAGAGGGATGACGACGCCTACCGGCGCGCCAGATTCCACAGGACGAGCTCAGAGACTTCTGCCAGGGAGGTGACGAGGTAGTCGGGACGCCAGCCCCCCAGTGGTCGCTGGACGCTTTCGCCCCCGGTAATGAGAGCAACCGGGATTTCGGCGTCCCTAGCCGCCATGAGGTCGCTAAGGCTGTCGCCGACCATGAGCGCACCTTCGGGTGCGCGGTCAAGTTGTGCGAGCGAGCGCAATATCCCCTCTCCGTCGGGCTTCATGAAGACGACCTCGTCGCGCGTCACCACAGAGTGAAACCGACCGGTGAGATCGAATTTTTCGAGAAGGCCCGTAACCGCTTTTCTTCCGATATTAGAGACCAGAGCACAGGGGATTGCGTGATCTTCAAGCTCGTCGAGAAGCTCTACCACTCCGTCGCGCAGCGACCAGCGGGAGAGGGCATCCAGGTCGTGCCGGTCATAGATGGGGTTTAGGCGTGCGTCCACTTTTTTTCGGGAAGAGACGTCCATGCCTATCTCTCGGTAGGCATGACGGCGAAGGGTCGCGTAGTCGAGCCCCTGAAGCGATTGGGGTTTAAGCCCCAACTCTTCCAACGCGCCGCGAAGCGCTCCCTCTGCCTCTGCCAGCTTCCATTGAAAGTCCACCAGGGTGCCCTCCAGATCAAAGAGCAGCGCGTTCAAGGGGCTGGAGCCACCAAGGTCTTCGTCGCGAGAGACTGGCTCAAGCCGGAGGGTGTCGCCGTCGCCCAGGCCAAGCAGGCGGCGTAACTTGTGTGTGGAGACGAGTTCTAGCTTATCGGGCGGGTAGTCGGGAACGAGGGGTTTTACTATGTGGGCCAGCAACCGGCCATTTATCTTCACCGGATAGCAGCGTGAATCGCAGAACCCCTCGGGAGGGCTGATCGGCACACCCGAATGGCTTTCGCTTATCTCTTTCCAGATACGCGCCGCGTCGCCACGGAGTTGGAGATTGAGGGTGCCTGGGTAGGGGGAGCAGCCGAGTTTTTCTCTAAGTTGCCCGGTCACCCAGGGAAGTGTGATGAAGCCCCCGGCCTCGCCGAGCCCGGAGACCACGGTCGCTTCAAACTCAGCCATTTGCCCCTTCTTTTATCAGTCGCCCGATACAGTGAATCTCTTTGGGCATGGTAGCAGCGCACTGTGCCGGGCTGTGTGCCCGACACAGTGCGTGCTCAGGAGGAATATTGATTATTCTTTCATCTCGGCAAAGACTGCTTTTTCCATCTCGGCCATCGCCTGGCGCTGGTCGCTGGGCCACTCGTAGGTGAACGGCTTGGCGGTTACGCCGGGGAAGGATTGGTCTCTCGCGCCGATAACCTCCATCTCGTAGACCATCATCTCGTTTGGCGAGATCGCCGCGAGGCTGTCTTTGACCTTTTGGGATTTCCCCTTCACCAGATAGGCGAGGTTGTCGGGGCCGATAAAGTGCAGCCCGGCAAGGCCCGAGTGGGTGAGGTTGACCATGCCCGTGCCGTTTGTGTCTACCGCGAAACGCACGCAGGTCGGGCTGATGGCAACCGCCCATGTGTAGGCCGAGCTGGGGTAGCCGTCGGCACCTGCGGTTAAAAGCAGCGCAGGGGCACCTGGTTGGAGATATGAAACTAGCTTTTCGGGCATTTCCGGTGTCAGTTTACTCATCTTCTTGTCCCTCTCAATGGTAGGGCGTTGGGGTGAAAACTATGGTGTGCGGCGCTTAGTTTATCTTCACGCCGGTTATCAGGCTCCCGACGATGCGGTCCATGGCGTTGTCACGTTTGACCGTTTTTGCCACGCTTGCCTTTTTAGACCAAACCGATTCCGGCCTGACCTGCAGGATGATGATGTTGTCGGGAAACGAGAGATCGTTGTCGATTCCAAATTCGATGTCGTAGGGCATCCCGTAATAGCGGTCTATGGACTTGGAGACTTTGCAAAGCTCTATCAGCTCGTCTCGCTGGACGCAGAAGCGGTTTCGCTCATCCTCGGGCAGGTCTACCATTTTGATGTCGCTGCCATCCTCGTTGTAGACGCACTGAATCTCTTTTGCGCCCATAGTTGACTTGATCACGTCGAGAGTGACCTTGTCGACGAGGTAGCTGTCGGGAGTGACCAGCCCGCTGACCACCGCTTCGCCCAGGCCGTAGCTGACGTCCACCGATATTTTGGAGCGGTCGCCGTTAAGGGGGTTGAGAGTGAAAATTACCCCCGAGACGCGCGAGTTGACCATCTTCGGGATGCCGATGCCGATGTTTAGCAGAAAGCCCAGGTCCTTGTTCATGCGATACGTGATGGCCTCGACGTGGTAGGCGCTCGCCCAGGTCTTTTTTACATACTTGACCAGATCGTGCTCGCCCATGATGTTGAGATAAGTCTCCATCTGTCCAGGCATCGAAACGGCACCGCTGGAGCGCACAGCCACCGGGACGTCGGGCACCCCTGCGAATTCGCAGAGCTTTGCGTACTCGGTGCATAGCTCGTCGATAATGCGCTGGGGCACGTCGGCCTCCATGATGAGGCCGACGGTGAAATCACTCGCCTCTTTGCTTTTTTCTTCGGTCACTTGACCGAGCGAGTTGATATAGTCATCGAGCTTGGCGAAAATCCCGGTTTCTCGCATGAAAATATCGTTGGCGTGCAGGGTCAGGGCGAAGCCGGGGCTTATCGGGATGCCCGCCTTCATCATCTCCCCCAGGTTGGCGTTTTTCTTGCCGACGAGGGGGAAATCGGAACCTTCCAGATCTTTGTACCAAAACGAGAGAGCGTTATCTTTGTTCATCATGGCTATTCCCCGACTCGTATCGGGAGTCTGTGACAATTGGGTTTGCATTTGTTCTCTTTCATCCGGGTTACCCGGCTCGCTCTACTATTGTGACAGAGCCTTGGTCGCCGTCTAACCGCACGATGTCGCCTGTCTTTATGGTCGTCGTCCCGTTGCCGGTGCCTACGACGGTGGGAAGCCCGTATTCGCGGCAGACGATGGCTGCGTGGCACATGGCGCCGCCCACATCGGTGATGCAGCCAGCGATCTTGGTGAAAGCGGGTGCCCAGCTCGGCGAGGTCGTAGTGGCGACGAGGATTTCGCCCTCT